>CP187939.1:0-110000 GCA_044772375.2 Bradyrhizobium sp. RDT10 | reverse complement strand
CCTCTCCACGACGGACGTTAGCACCCGCCGTGTGACTCCCGCATATTGCTTTCGGGTATTCGGAGTTTGGTTGGGTTTGGTAAGACGGTAAGTCCCCCTAGCCCATCCAGTGCTCTACCCCCGAAGCATTCATGCGAGGCGATACCTAAATATCTTTCGCGGAGAACCAGCTATTTCCCAGTTTGATTGGCCTTTCACCCCTAACCACAAGTCATCGGAGTCTTTTTCAACAGACACCCGTTCGGTCCTCCAGTGAGTGTTACCTCACCTTCAACCTGCTCATGGCTAGATCACTAGGTTTCGGGTCTAATACAACGAACTTGACGCCCTATTCAGACTCGCTTTCGCTGCGCATACGCCTATCGGCTTAAGCTTGCTCGTTAAATTAAGTCGCTGGCCCATAATACAAAAGGTACGACGTCACCCAGAACGTATCTTGGGCTCCGTCTGTTTGTAGGTGTCCGGTTTCAGGTCTATTTCACTCCCTCGTCGGGGTGCTTTTCACCTTTCCCTCACGGTACTGGTTCACTATCGGTCGCTGAGGAGTACTTAGGCTTGGAGGGTGGTCCCCCGTGTTCAGACAGGATTACACGTGTCCCGCCTTACTCATGGATACATCATCGCATTACCCGTACGGGGCTATCACCCTCTAAGGCCCTGCTTTCCTGACAGGTTCCGGTTGTCTTTGATGTATCACTGGCCTGGTCCGCGTTCGCTCGCCACTACTAACGGAGTCTCTGTTGATGTCCTTTCCTCCAGGTACTTAGATGTTTCAGTTCCCTGGGTTCGCTTAAAACCTCCTATTTTATTCGGAAGTCTCATACCTTCACTTGATAACTGGAAATCCAAAACCTCACGGCTTGGTCTCAAACATTGCTGTTCAAACCCCAAGATACGAGATCTTGGAGTTCCAGCTATCGAAGGTGGGTTTCCCCATTCGGAAATCCGTGGATCAAAGCTTCTTCGCAGCTCCCCACGGCTTATCGCAGCGTAGCACGTCCTTCATCGCCTCTCAGCGCCAAGGCATCCACCGAACACCCTTAAGGCACTTGATTGCTCTCATTATCAATGTCCACACACTCGGCAGAATGTTGTCCGTACAACTGCCCTGAGATCGAAACCTCAAAACGCGCACCCTCGATGAATGCTATGTACGGCCGGACAATGATTAGAAAGACCAGCTTGCTTCGTAAGATCAACCCGATAGCGAGGCGGTCAAGCTTCGCTACAAAGATCATTTACAACTTGCTCATCTTGCGATGAGCGAGCGCCGAAATGATCTGGAGATTAGGAATGAGACTCCGCAAATTGCTTTGCAGATCCCAAACTCGGATCGATCTCCTCTTTACGATGTCAGATATCACGCACGTCGCTGTCCATCCGGACAACGCGTGCGAAGTGATGTTTCGCGGACGATTATTCGAGGCATCTCGATTCTTCGATTTCATCTGGTGGAGCCAGACGGGATCGAACCGACGACCTCATGCTTGCAAAGCACGCGCTCTCCCAGCTGAGCTATGGCCCCGTACCAGAAGACGAATGCCCCGCACTCGATCAAAGTGGTGGGCCTGGGAAGACTTGAACTTCCGACCTCACGCTTATCAAGCGCGCGCTCTAACCAACTGAGCTACAAGCCCCTAACGCTCCTTCCCATGGAAGGGTCAGGGACATGCTCGCGCGCAATCGGCTCACGCCAATGCATCGCACAAGCGCCAAACCTTCGCACAGCGCTAAGCCCCTGGCGCGTGTTCGTCCGCGAAGAAAGAGAAACGTAGACGGCGAAATCCCGCCAATGCAGCTCAACAATCCTGACGATCGTTGGCCACTGATGTTTCTAAAACGGTTCGATAGAAGCAAGCTTCTGAAGAACCATCCTTAGAAAGGAGGTGATCCAGCCGCAGGTTCCCCTACGGCTACCTTGTTACGACTTCACCCCAGTCGCTGACCCTACCGTGGCCGGCTGCCCCTTTCGGTTAGCGCACCGTCTTCAGGTAAAACCAACTCCCATGGTGTGACGGGCGGTGTGTACAAGGCCCGGGAACGTATTCACCGTGGCGTGCTGATCCACGATTACTAGCGATTCCAACTTCATGGGCTCGAGTTGCAGAGCCCAATCCGAACTGAGACGGCTTTTTGAGATTTGCGAAGGGTCGCCCCTTAGCATCCCATTGTCACCGCCATTGTAGCACGTGTGTAGCCCAGCCCGTAAGGGCCATGAGGACTTGACGTCATCCCCACCTTCCTCGCGGCTTATCACCGGCAGTCTCCTTAGAGTGCTCAACTAAATGGTAGCAACTAAGGACGGGGGTTGCGCTCGTTGCGGGACTTAACCCAACATCTCACGACACGAGCTGACGACAGCCATGCAGCACCTGTCTCCGGTCCAGCCGAACTGAAGAACTCCATCTCTGGAGTCCGCGACCGGGATGTCAAGGGCTGGTAAGGTTCTGCGCGTTGCGTCGAATTAAACCACATGCTCCACCGCTTGTGCGGGCCCCCGTCAATTCCTTTGAGTTTTAATCTTGCGACCGTACTCCCCAGGCGGAATGCTTAAAGCGTTAGCTGCGCCACTAGTGAGTAAACCCACTAACGGCTGGCATTCATCGTTTACGGCGTGGACTACCAGGGTATCTAATCCTGTTTGCTCCCCACGCTTTCGTGCCTCAGCGTCAGTATCGGGCCAGTGAGCCGCCTTCGCCACTGGTGTTCTTGCGAATATCTACGAATTTCACCTCTACACTCGCAGTTCCACTCACCTCTCCCGAACTCAAGATCTTCAGTATCAAAGGCAGTTCTGGAGTTGAGCTCCAGGATTTCACCCCTGACTTAAAGACCCGCCTACGCACCCTTTACGCCCAGTGATTCCGAGCAACGCTAGCCCCTTCGTATTACCGCGGCTGCTGGCACGAAGTTAGCCGGGGCTTATTCTTGCGGTACCGTCATTATCTTCCCGCACAAAAGAGCTTTACAACCCTAGGGCCTTCATCACTCACGCGGCATGGCTGGATCAGGCTTGCGCCCATTGTCCAATATTCCCCACTGCTGCCTCCCGTAGGAGTTTGGGCCGTGTCTCAGTCCCAATGTGGCTGATCATCCTCTCAGACCAGCTACTGATCGTCGCCTTGGTGAGCCATTACCTCACCAACTAGCTAATCAGACGCGGGCCGATCTTTCGGCGATAAATCTTTCCCCGTAAGGGCTTATCCGGTATTAGCACAAGTTTCCCTGTGTTGTTCCGAACCAAAAGGTACGTTCCCACGCGTTACTCACCCGTCTGCCGCTGACGTATTGCTACGCCCGCTCGACTTGCATGTGTTAAGCCTGCCGCCAGCGTTCGCTCTGAGCCAGGATCAAACTCTCAAGTTGGACTTGAAACTTTAAACCGGCTGATCACAACGTTTGACGAGGTCCCACCATATTTATCGCCTGCGATTCACATCGCGGACGACGATGGTGTAACCTATGTAAACGTGTACCGCCGAAGTCTTTCGTCCAGCCTCGAAAGATGAAAACCGAAGTTTTCAAGTATTCGAGACTACGCAAGGACTCCGCCGTCCACGTTTCTCTTTCTTCATCTTCACTTGTCAAACAGCCCGGGATCGCTAGGACCCCACCCTTCCACTTCTGGAAGGTTCCCGAGCACCTCATCCGACGACAAATAACAACCGACTGTTATCGGCTGTTGAGTCACTCATCGTAATGAGGAGCTTACGGGGCGCGAAAAGTTGCCTTGGCCTCGGGGCCAATGCATCGCCGCGCTCAGTGGCCGGGTTATAGGCCCGCCCGATCGGGGTTGTCAACGCCCATCGTCAACAAATTGTCGCATCACGTCGAAGAATTTTGGGACGCCAAGAAGTCCCTATGTTTCGGGCCTTTGGCCGCACTTGAGCCACATTCCTGCGACGTTCTGACTATAAGGTATGCATTGAATCGCCGGTGCCAGTGGGGGCTGCCGGCGTTTCAGCTACCCGGGACAGGCGGTATCGAGGAACCCGTCGCCTTTCCCACGCGGCCAGGAAACTTCGAGAGATCTGCTCACCATTGACGTTCGAGACTGTGGCCGGCCTTCATTCCGGCCTCTGATTCTCGAATTTCCATGCGTGCGGCAACGCCATGCTCCGGGATCGCTCCCTCAAAAGGGCGGAAACGTGGGGTCTGGATCGGGCGAGGGTCTTGTCGGATGTCGATGGAATTTGGGGGATACAGGGTTGAGCCAGAAGGCGCCACGCGGGAGCGGCTATGGACGCGAGACCGGGATCATCGATCTCGGTCACGAGCCGCCACTTTCCGTCGATGGCTCCGAGGCCGCGGTGATCGATCGCCGCCGTGTCTCCGTGCAATGGTTTAGCGGCACTATCCTGACCGGTCTGTGCGGCGCGGCCCTCATCGGCGGCGCCGTTTTTGCGTCGCTGGACGGCGAAATGACCTTTGCCAAGGTGCCGGAGCGCGTCGAGGGCGCATTGCGCGGGGCGTTCGGCGCCAACGATCGCACCGCCAGCCTGCACAAGAGCGACCGCCTGCCGCCGCCCGGCGAATCCACCGCCTCGCGCAATGTGATGCGGGTATCGACCGTCACCCGCGTCGGCAACCGCGATGTGATGCGGGTACGGCCGTTCGTCCGCATCTCCGGCAATCTGTCGATGACGACGAGCGATCTCAGCTCCAGGATCCCGCCATTCAACGCCCAGCGCATGCTGACCGATGTCGGCACCACGACGCAGGCCGCTTCCGAGGATCCGAACAATCCCGAGGCCGTAGAACCCGACGCCGAGGTTTCCTTCGTTACCAAGGATCTCGCGACGGTGCTGCCGAAGGCGAAACTCGCCGCCGTGGTCGCGCTCGATGAAGTCTTGATGCGGGTACGCGATGCCGCGAGCTGGCGCGGCTCGGGCGGCGTCCGCTACACGTCGCTTGCCAATGCCGCAGCCGACGCCAGCGGCGTGCAGTCCGATCTCAAGCTCGCCTACGCCACCGAAGGCAACGTCTCCGATCCCTATGCCGGCTTTGAAACCCGCGTGGTGCCGGAAAACGTCACCTTGCTGCCGAAGACCAAGGATCAGATCACCGGCGGCAACCCGTCCGGCGAACGCGTTCACGTCGTCAAGAAGGGCGACACGATCGCTTCGATCCTGCGCGACCTGGGCGCGACACCCGACGAAGCCAGGGCGGTTGCGCTGACCCTTGGCCCGCGCGGCCGCGACGGCGGGCTGAAGGAAGGCCAGAAGGTCCGCATCCTGATGGCGCCCTCCGGCCTTGGACCCGGCGCCCGGCTGCAGCCCTATCGCGTGGTCGTCGCCAACGAGACCACCGTCGAAGCCGTCGCCGCACTGTCGGACATCGGCAAATACGTCGCCGTCGATGTGCAGAGCATGAATACCGTCGCCGAAGCCCCCGCCGGCAAGGACGACGACGATGACGATGAGGATGATGGCAGCGGCGTCCGGCTTTACCAGAGCATCTACGAGACCGCCCTGCGCAACAAGGTGCCGGCCGCCGTGATCGAGGATATGGTCCGCATCTACTCTTACGACGTCGACTTCCAGCGCAAGGTGCAGCCAGGCGATTCCTTCGACGTATTCTTCGCCGGCGACGACGAAGGCACACCCAGCACCGAAAAGACGGAAGTTCTGTTTGCCTCGCTCACCGTCGGCGGCGAGACCAAGAAATACTATCGCTTCCAGACCCCCGACGATTCCGTCGTGGACTTCTACGACGAGACCGGCAAGAGCGCGAAGAAGTTCCTGGTGCGCAAACCCGTCAACAACGCAATCATGCGTTCGGGCTTCGGCGGCCGCCGCCATCCGATCCTGGGCTATACCAAGATGCACACCGGCGTGGACTGGGCGACCTCTACGGCACGCCGATTTTCGCCTCCGGCAACGGCGTGGTCGAGAAGGTCGGCTGGGAAGGCGGCTACGGCAAATATGTCCGCTTGAAACACAACAACGGCTACGAGACCGCCTATGGCCACATGTCGGCGTTTGCCAAGGGTATGGAGCCCGGCAAGCGCGTGCGCCAGGGCCAGGTGATCGGCTTCGTCGGATCGACGGGCATGTCGACCGGCGCCCATGTCCACTACGAAATCCTGGTCAACGGCCGCTTCGTCGACCCGATGCGTGTCAAGCTGCCGCGCGGTCGCTCGCTCGAAGGCGCGATGATGGCGAATTTCGAAAAAGAGCGCGACCGCCTCGATGTCCAGATGAACAACCGCGGCAGTGCGGCCCGCGTCTCCGAAGCCGCCGGCGCCGCGCCGCAGACGCGCCAGGTGAGCCGCTGAACAAGTGAGCCGCTGAATCAGCCGCTGAGCCTTCGATAAGCTCTTTGGGATCGGACACGGCTTGTCACGCCGCGCGTCGGATTTGTGGCAGCGGCCGCGCAGGCGCCCGGCAGTTTCGTTTGCCAAACCACCTGCCGCGACAAATACTGCCTCCCATAAAATAAAATCCGTGGGCGATAGCGAGCGGGCGACAGGCCGCAGCCGTCTAGCGAGCGCTGTTGGCGCAGATCAGAAAAACGATTCCCAGCGCCGTAAGACCGAATGCCACGGCCGCAAGCGGCAGCAGCATGTCGATGGCGGCCTGCGTGCCATGAAGCCGGCCGCCCCAGACCACGAAGTCGCCCCTTCTCCAATCGCGCAGTGAAATGCTGTTCGGATCCCGCTCATGGGGCATCCGGTGCCTGCTCCAGACCAGGGACAGCGACCAGGGCAGCAGCACGGCGACCAGCAGCAGGACGCTCACCATCGCGAGCGGAAGCCCGATGTCGCTTTGGCGGTCGAACAAGATCCAGGCCGCGGCGGCGAACCAAACGACAAGACCGACCGCGGCGCGGTAAATGCCCGGGTGAAACTGATCAAACACGGGGGTGTTGCGGGCAACGAGTTCCCTGGTCATAAAAAGCGCCTCCTGCATCGGGATCGGCAGGCAACCCTGTTCGCGCCGCGACAACCCTGTTCGCGCCGCGACACTGCGCACCGCGCTCGCCCGAAGATTTCTACCGGAGCACCCTGCTCAGGCACCAACCGACCGTGGCCACACCGGTTTCATCAAATTTTCCGCCCGGCGGTGGAACCGGCACGCGGTCATCCGGTTGATTTGCATACGAAAACCTCCAATGGAGGCTGTCATGGAGAACTGGACGAACGCAAAATTCTGTGACGTCGCGAACCTGATACTTGGTGCAATTCTTCTGTTATCGCCCTGGATATTTGGGTTCGACACCGGAATGGTCTCTGCGAATGCTAATATTACCGGTCTCGTTATCGCGGTCCTTGCGGTCGCGGCACTGGCGGCATTCGCGGTCTGGGAAGAGTGGTTGAACCTTGTCGTCGGACTTTGGGCGCTGGTTTCGCCCTGGATCCTGGGCTTCCAGGGAACCACCGCGATGACCGTGCATGTGGTGATCGGCGCGGCCGTGGCGATCCTGGCGGCGATCGAACTCTGGATGATGTCCCAGATCCCGCCTCGGCTGACGACAGGCCGCTGAGGCCAAACTTTTTGGATAGCCGGCCCGGCGTTGGACAAATCTGCCCGGCGCCGGGACGTTGAATGAATTTGAGTGAATGAACTCGAACGGTGCGGCGAGGACGCTCGGCTGCGCCATTTTCGTTGGCCGCCGAGGGAACCTGAACGGGGAGCGACCATTTGATCAGCATCGGCAGAACCTCGATGGAGGAAGGTCATGGCGAACCTGTCGGGATCCGAGCGCATTACGCGGGATGACATCACCAAGGCGATCAGCGAAGCCGACGACGTCACCATAGCCAACATCATCGCGACCGGTGCAACGACGGACGAACTCGCCGAAGCCCTTGCGTGGATGGCCAATGACGAGCCGATGCTGAATTCGGGCCGGCCGCTGGCGACGGGGCGGGTTCGCGAGCTTGTAGATATCCTGTCAGAGCTTGAGCCCGAAGATGAGGATGATGGAAGGGGAGCGCCCGTTTCCACGGATCAGGGTGAGATGCCCCGGCACGCACGGCGCGCGCCGGAGTACATCCATTTTAGGTCAGTTCAGCTTACGCTTCGGCACCGGCGCTTCGAACTGCGCGATCTCGGCGGTCTGAGGTGACTTGCCGTTGAAAGTCAGCACATTGCCTTCGCTCGAGATCACGACGCGGTCGCCGTCGGCGATTTCGCCGGCGAGGATCATCTCGGCCATCGGATCCTGCAGGTTGCGCTGGATCACCCGCTTCAGGGTCTCGCGCCGTAGGCGGGATCCCAGCCCTTGGCGGCCAGCCAATCGCGGGCCGCGGCATCGAGCGTCAGCGTGATCTTGCGATCCTCCAACAGCTTCTGCAGGCGAGCGAACTGGATCTCGACGATCCGGCCCATCTCGCTCTTCTGCAAGCGGTGGAACAGGATGATCTCGTCGACGCGGTTGAGGAATTCGGGCCGGAAATGCGCCCGCACCATCCCCATCACCTGCTCGCGCACCGCTGAGGTATCCTCGCCCTCCGGCTGGTTGACCAAAAACTCCGAACCAAGGTTCGAGGTCATGATGATCAGCGTATTGCGGAAGTCGACGGTGCGGCCCTGACCATCGGTCAGGCGACCGTCGTCGAGCACCTGCAGCAGCACGTTGAAGACATCGGGATGCGCCTTCTCGATCTCGTCGAACAGCACGACCTGATAGGGCCTGCGCCGCACCGCTTCGGTGAGCGCCCCGCCCTCGTCATAGCCGACATAGCCGGGAGGCGCGCCGATCAGCCGCGACACCGAGTGCTTCTCCATGTATTCCGACATGTCGAGGCGGACCATCGCGGTCTCGTCGTTGAACAGATATTCCGCCAGCGCTTTCGTCAGCTCGGTCTTGCCGACGCCGGTGGGGCCCAAGAACATGAACGAACCCATCGGGCGGTTCGGGTCCTGCAGGCCGGCGCGCGAACGGCGCACCGCGGTTGCCACCGCGCGCACGGCTTCGGCCTGGCCGACCACGCGCTTGCCGAGTGAACCCTCCATCTTCAGGAGCTTGTCCTTTTCGCCTTCCAGCATCTTGTCGACGGGAACGCCGGTCCAGCGCGACACCACCTGCGCAATGTGGTTGGCGGTCACCGCCTCCTCCATCATCTCGCCGACGTCCTCCTTGGCCTCGATCTCGGCAAGCTTCTTCTCCAGCTCGGGAATCCGGCCATAGGCGAGTTCGCCCGCACGCTGGAATTCGCCGCGGCGCTGCGCGTTTGCCAGTTCGATGCGCAAGGTATCCAGCTCGCTCTTCAGCCTCTGCGCGTTGGAGAGCTTGTTCTTCTCCGCGCTCCAGCGCGAGGTCAGGTCGGCCGACTGCTTTTCAAGCTCGGCGAGCTCTTTCTCCAACGTCTGCAGGCGGGTTTTCGAGCCGATGTCGGTTTCCTTCTTCAGCGCCTCCTGCTCGATCTTCAGCCGGATGATTTCCCGATCCATCGAGATCGAGCTCTTCCGGCTTGGAATCGACCTGCATCTTCAGCCGCGCCGCCGCCTCATCCATCAGGTCGATGGCCTTGTCGGGCAGGAAACGGTCGGTGATGTAGCGGTTCGAAAGCGTGGTCGCCGCCACCAACGCAGAATCCGCGATGCGAACGCCGTGGTGCTGCTCGTATTTGTCCTTCAGGCCGCGCAGGATCGAGATGGTATCCTCAACCGTCGGCTCGGAGACGAACACCGGCTGGAACCGGCGCGCCAGTGCAGCGTCTTTCTCGACATGCTTGCGGAATTCGTCGAGCGTGGTGGCGCCGATGCAATGCAGTTCGCCGCGCGCCAATGCGGGCTTCAGGAGGTTGGACGCATCCATAGCACCGTCCGCCTTGCCGGCGCCGACCAGGGTGTGCATCTCGTCGATGAACAGGACGATCGAGCCTTCGGCAGCGGTGACTTCCTGCAGCACGGCCTTCAGCCGCTCCTCGAACTCGCCGCGGTATTTGGCGCCCGCAATCAGGGCGCCCATGTCGAGCGACAGCAGCTTCTTGTCCTTCAGGCTTTCGGGCACGTCGCCATTGAGGATGCGCAGCGCCAGGCCCTCGACGATGGCGGTCTTGCCGACGCCGGGTTCGCCGATCAGCACGGGATTGTTCTTGGTGCGGCGGGAGAGCACCTGGATGGTGCGGCGGATTTCCTCGTCGCGGCCGATTACGGGATCGAGCTTGCCGTCGCGCGCGGCCTGCGTCAGGTCGCGGGCATATTTCTTCAGCGCGTCGTAGGCATTTTCGGCCGTCGCGCTATCGGCGGTCCGGCCCTTGCGCAGCGCTTCGATCGCCGAATTGAGGTTCTGGGGCGTGACGCCGCCCTTGCCGAGAATGCTGCCGGCCTCGCCGCCCTTCTCAAGCGTCAGGCCCAGCAGCAATCGCTCGACCGTGACAAAGCCGTCGCCGGCCTTCTCGGCGGCCTTTTCCGCCGCGTCGAATGCGCGCGCCATATCGGGCGCAAGATAGATCTGCCCGGCACCGCTTCCGGAGACTTTCGGCAGCTTCTTCAGCGCGTCCTCGGTGGTCTTGAGGATGGCGCGCGAGTTGCCGCCGGCGCGGTCGATCAGACCGCCGGCCATCCCCTCGCTATCATCAAGCAGTACCTTGAGCATATGCAGCGACGAGAACTGCTGGTGTCCGTCGCGCATGGCGAGTGACTGCGCAGACTGGATGAAGCCGCGCGCCCGCTCGGTGTATTTTTCAATATTCATATCGTTTTGCTTCCCTCGGCATGCCACCCTCACCCCTGAGGCATGATTGCGGCATCTTCATTGGGTATCCGCGAACCGCATTGACATTCCTCAATCGGCCGCAGTCGTCGCCCGCTTTTCAGGCTTGCCTCGAATGTGGGCATCGTCGGGAAAAACGGAAGAGGCCCGCCTACAAATTCGGAACGGTGGCGTGGGCTGCGGGAATCCCTTAAGAAGCGGCATGTCTGACACCGCCCTTCCCGCCCGGATCGCCGGGATCTACCGCTACCCCGTCAAAGGCCTGACCCCGGAGCAGCTGACCCGGACCGAACTCAAGCCGGGGCAGACCTTGCTGGCCGACCGCCGCTACGCGATCGAAAACGGCCCCTCCGGTTTCGACCCGACCGAGCCGAAATGGCTGCCGAAACCGCACTTCCTGATGTTGATGCGCGACGAATGGCTGGCCGGCCTGCGCACCCATTTCGACGATTCGAGCAACGTCCTCTCGATTAACCACAACGGCCAAATCGTTGCCCAGGGCAATCTCGCAACGCCCGAGGGCCGGCGGACAATCGAGAACTTCTTCGCCACAGCCTTTGCCGGCCAGATCAAGGGCCCGCCAAAAGTGCTCGAAAGTCCCGGCCACAGTTTTTCGGATGTCGCCCGCAAGGTCGTCTCCATCGTCAATCTCGCCAGCGTCCGCGCCATCGAGGACATGGTGGGTACGCCGGTCCATCCGCTTCGCTTCCGCGCCAATCTCTATGTCGAGGGCTGGCCGGCCTGGCACGAATTCGACCTCATCGACCGCACACTCGCCATTGGCAACGTGCGGCTGAAGGTGGTGAAGCGCATCGTCCGCTGCGCCGCTATCAACGTCGATCCGGATACGGCCCAGCGCGACCTCGCGATTCCGGCGGCGCTGCAGCGCCGGCTCGGTCACGGCGATTGCGGAATCTATGCCGAAGTGATCGAGGGCGGTACCATCGGCGACGGCGACACGATTGCGGCGGAGCAGCCGGCATTGTTGTAATTCGACTCGCAGGCCTATCCACGTCATTGCGAGTAGGTCCGCCACACTCCGCGCATGCGGGCACGCCCGGCTATCCACGTCATTGCGAGCGCAGCGAAACAATCCACATCTCGGCTCGGGGATAGATGGATTGCTTCGCTGCGCTCGCAATGACGTGGCGGCATTTGTGACACGATCTCGCGTTCTCGCGGCGCGACTTGCGCCCGAGCTTTGCTGAAATTCCTTTCCCTCAAACAGAGGGAGCAGGGAATGCCGGGTGCTTGCTGCACCCGCGGTCTCGTGTGCAATGTGCACAAGAAAGTGCGCACACGAGCATACAGGTACAGCCGGAGCACTCCGGCATTCCCTGCGCAATGGTTTGACGGCTTATGCCGCGCTCTCCCTGGAGACGAATTCCTCTTTCCTCCATCGCTGCCGGCTTGATGGCCAAATCGATCCGGTCGGATCAAACTCGCCACCGGCAGCTTGACACCAGCCACGGGTGTCAGGACCACACGGTTTTGCCGTACGCTGCAACGTCGGTCATCTTGCGCGCCGGATTTCGCTCACAAGATAGACTTGCCCTGCGACTCCATTTGCGCGCCTGACGCTGCTGCGTCCACCGCATCCCATCCCGCGTTCGTAACGATCGCGATACGCCCCTCTTGCCGGGTCGAGACGGGCGAGTTGATAGAACTGATTTGCCCGACAAGTTAAGCGGAATATTTTTGCAACCGAGACTGGACGACCCAAATCACCTTGAAATGGCTGGTCAAATTGCCGTTTACGCGCAGCGGGTTTTTGGGCCGTTCGTTCGCAGAAATTGTAGCCCGCATGAGCGAAGCGATATGCGGGTCCTCTCTCAACGTGGTCCCCGGGCTACGCTTGCTGCGCCACCCCCGAGCATTTTGAGTTGACAACGCGCCGGCACGCGCCAACATTGTAGCCGGGTCGATACACCCGCCGCCTGCGCCCTTCGGGGACGGTGAACGTATCAATCTATCTCCGCGCCCTCGCCATTGGCGAACGGGTCGGCAAGGCAGGCACCGATCTCCTCCGTTCGTCGATAGAGAGGTGCTTCATGCGCGATTTCCGCGATGCGAAAGTCATGGCGCATTCCCTGCGCGATGCCTTGAAGGCCAAGGCTATGGAGATCACCCATAGCGAATCCCTGGAGTTGATCGCGAAGACGTTCGGCTACGAGAACTGGAACATCCTGTCCGCCAAGATCGATACGGCGCAACCACGTTCCGGCTCGACGGTCGGGCAACAAGGCCCGACGCCACAAGCGGTCCTCTATTGTTCCTTCTGTGGCAAGAACCAGCATGAAGTGAACAAGCTGGTTGCCGGCCCGCATGTGCTTATCTGCGACGAATGCATCGATGTGTGCAGCGACATCATCGACGAGCAACTGCTCAGGCTTCTCGAAGGCGATGAGGAGAGCGCTCGGGCCATGTCCACCGAAAGGCTGTCGCATTATCTCGAGCACGCGAGGAAGGGAGGGCAACGCAATCGTCTCGTATTGCAGCGCATCGAACGAATGCTTGCACTTCGACACAGCGCAGAACCGGTGGATGATGATATCTTGACATCGTCCGGCATCATCCATTTGAAGAACAAGACCACTGACGAACTTCTGGCCAATCAGAAATTTCCGCAAGATCAACTGAAGCGGTACGAACAGGCCCTGCGCACGGCAACGCTCGTGCTCAACGAACGGAAGCAATGATCCGTCGTCGGATATCCGCGGCTCACGGCATCTCTCCGTCAGCGGCGCAGGGTGGACAAAGCGAAAGCGTGCCCACCACCGCGACCTCGGTGTACATGGTGGGCGCGCGTTTGCGCGACCCGTTGGCTTTGCCCACTCTACGAGTCCTGAATGCTGTCGCATCGGCTTGTCGGCACCACGTAGGCCGAACAGTGGCAGGACCAATGATCTAGTCGCTTCCTCAACCACACTGGAATGCAGAGGCCCTTTGATCGAAATTCGGTCTGGCCAAGCCCATCCAGTTCGAATTTCGAACGGGTGCGGCAAGCGTCCCGCGACCAACAATTCAATCACTGCAAGCGCTTAAAGCCAGAAACCTGATCTGGCACGCAATCTGCGTAACCCCTTTGACTCTCGCGCCCTTGCGGCTGGGAGGAGAAAAGTTCTGACATTGGGAGGGAACGCATGAGTGAGTACAAGACCAACGGCGCGCGCAAGCACGAAAGCCTGGACGCGGTGGTGATCGGCACAGGGGTTGCCGGCCTTTACCAGCTCTACAAGTTGCGCGACGAGCAGGGCCTCAAGGTCAAGGCCGTCGATACGGCCACCGGCGTGGGTGGCACCTGGTACTGGAATCGCTATCCGGGGCGCGCTTCGACTCCGAAGCCTATATCTACCAGTATCTCTTCTCGGAAGAACTCTACAAAGGCTGGAGCTGGAGCGAGCGCTTCCCGGCCAGCCGGAGATCGAGAAGTGGCTCAATTACGTCGCCGACAAGCTCGACCTGCGCAAGAATATCCGCTTCAGCACGACGATTACGAGCGCTGTCTTCAACGAGGCGACGCAGCGATGGACGATCACGACCGATACGGGCGATGTGATTGATGCGCAATTCCTGATCACCTGCTGCGGCATGCTGTCGGCGCCGCTGACATCGGTGTTTCCCGGACAGGAGACCTTCAAGGGGAGCCTGGTCCACACGGCGCGTTGGCCGAAGGAGGACCTCGACCTCGCCGGAAAGCGCGTCGGCATCGTCGGCAACGGCGCAACGGGCATCCAGGTGATCCAGACGATCGCCAGCGAAGTCGGCAGCCTGAAGGTCTTCGTGCGCACGCCGCAATACATCATCCCGATGAAGAACCCGAAATATGGACCGAAGGAGGTCGAGGCCTACAAGGCGCGGTTCAAGGAGTTCCGCGAAACCCTTCCGCACTCCTTCACCGGCTTCGAATACGACTTCACCAACGGCAACTGGAAGGATCTCACGGCGGAACAGCGTCACGCCGTTCTTGAGAAGATCTGGAATGAAGGCTCCCTGCGGCTGTGGCTCGCCTCATTCGTGGAGATGTTCTTCGAGGAAGACGTCAGCGAGGAAATATCC
The DNA here is from genome assembly GCA_044772375.2 of Bradyrhizobium sp. RDT10. Lineage (GTDB taxonomy): Bacteria > Pseudomonadota > Alphaproteobacteria > Rhizobiales > Xanthobacteraceae > Bradyrhizobium. Next base: position 95,276 of record CP187939.1, on the reverse strand, counting down.
GAGTTCGTCCGCAGCAAGATGCGCGCGCGCCTCAAGGATCCCAAGCTCTGCGAGACGCTGATCCCGACCGACTACGGCTTCGGTACGCATCGCGTCCCGCTGGAGACCAACTATCTGGAGGCTTACCACCAGCCGAACGTCGAGCTGGTCAGCGTCAAGAACAACCCGATCAAGCGGATCAGGCCCGAAGGCATCGAGCTTACCGATGGAACGGTGCACGAATTGGATGTGATCATCCTCGCGACCGGCTTCGACGCCGGCTCCGGCGCGCTGACCCGCATCGACATCCGTGGCCGCGACGGTCGCTCGCTGAAGGACGAGTGGAGCCGCGACATCAGAACCACGATGGGGCTTCAGGTCCACGGTTACCCGAACCTCTTCACGACAGGCGCGCCGCTGGCGCCATCGACGGCGCTCTGCAACATGACCACATGCCTTCAGCAGCAGGTCGAGTGGATCAGCGATTGCATCGCGTATCTTCGAAAGAACGAATTGAGCGTCATCGAGCCGACGAAGGAGACGCAGGATGCCTGGGTCGCGCATCACGATGAGATTGCGGACACGACCCTCGTGACCAAGACGCACTCCTGGTACATGGGCTCCAACGTCGAGGGCAAGCCGCGCCGTCTGCTTTCCTATATCGGCGGCGTCGGAACGTATCGCCAGAAGTGCGATGACGTCGCCTCTTCCGCCTATCCCGGCTTCGCCAAGCAGTGATCGCCACGCGGGGCCGCGCAACCCGATTGCGCGGGCGCGGCCCTGCATCCCGCATCATCACGACAAATCGGAGGAACACATGTCCAAGGAATTCAAGGTAGCGGCCGACGCCATCCTCAATGAGACCGTCACGACGGGCCAGGGTGTCCCGGGGGTAGTGGCAATGGTGACAGACCGTAACGGGAATATCTACGAGGGAGCCGCCGGCAAGCGGCGCACCGACCAGCCGTCGCCGATGACGACTGAAAGCAGCTTCGCCATTTTCTCGACAACCAAGGCGATCACCGGCACGGCCGCACTTCAGCTGATCGAGGAAGGCAGGCTCGACATCGATGCTCCTGCCAAAAAATACGCTCCTGATATCGGCAAGCTGCAGGTTATCGATGGCTTCGACGCCAAGGGTCAGCCGAGGCTCCGCGCACCGAAGCGCGATGTGACCACGCGCATGTTGCTGCTGCACACCGCCGGTTTCGGTTACGACTTTTTCAACGAAAGCTATCTGCGCCTGGCGACCGAGCACGGACAGCCGAGTGTGATCACCTCGTCGAAAGCAGCAATCATGACGCCGCTTCTTTTCGATCCCGGATCGAAGTGGGAGTACGGAACGAACATCGATTGGGTCGGGCAGATTGTCGAGGGTATCACCGGCAAGCGCCTTGGCGAAGTCTTCGCCGAGCGCATCTTCAAGCCGCTCGGCATGACGAACACGACTTTCGAGATCAACGACACGGTCCGGGACAAGCTTGCCGGCGTGCACGCCCGCAACGCCGACGGCTCGCTCACCCCGATGGACTTCGAATTGCCTGCAGAATCCCGAGGTCCATATGGGAGGACACGGCCTCTACAGCACGGTTGGTGACTACATGCGCTTTATCCGCATGTGGCTGAACGACGGAGCCGGTCCGCATGGCCGGGTGCTGAAGCCGGAGACCGTGAAGACGGCCGAAAAGAACCAGCTTGGCGACCTGAAGGTGACCGCTTTGCCGGGCGTGATCAAATCCTCTCGAACGATGCGGAGTTCTTTCCGGGCCTGTCGAAGTCGTGGGCGTTCACCTTCATGGTCAATGATGAGAAGGCACCCACGGGACGGCCAGCCGGCGCACTCGGCTGGGCTGGCCTGGCGAACCTGTTCTACTGGATCGACCGTCAGAATGGTTTTGGAGGCTATTGGGCAACCCAGATCCTGCCCTTTGCCGACGTGGCTTCATTCACCGGATACATGCGTTTCGAAACGGCCTTTTACGATGCCCTGAACCAACGCAAGGCCGCCTAGCTTCGGCCAGCGTCGCGCCGCAATCCGCCTTCGACCACGCCATTTCTGCAGTGCGGTCGGAGGCGGCATAAATTTGAACCAGGGTCGGCTTATTGGTTGCGGTTTTCCATGGATGGCTTCAAGATCGCACGTTCAAGCTCCGCTTCCAGCATCAGCTCTAGGACCGCTCAGCGCGTCAAGGAGGGAACGTGTTGGGTCAGACACCAGAGGATGCTTTCGCGAATCCAGGTATCGAACGTGATGTGCTGACAAGCTGGGAACGCTTTCTGTCCGGAAGCAGCAGCACTAGTCGGCAGGTCGTGCGCGCCACTATTACCGATTCCTGGCAGCGCTGCCAGAAATCGGCTGTCGACTACCGGCGTGGCCAGGCTCCGATGCCGATAAGGGATGACAGGCTGCAGCGCTTGCTCGACAAGCGCAGCCGTCTTGTCCAGGCCGGTGCTTCAACGATGGCGCTGGCGCGCGACTACATGCTGGAAACCGGCACCGTGATGGTGCTGACCGATGCCGACGGCATCGTTTTGCGCCTGGAGGGCGACACCAAGCTGGCGCTGCGCAATGCGGTTGAAAAACCCACCTGCTACCCGGCAGCAACTGGAGCGAGACGACCTGCGGAACGAACGCGATCGGCACGGCTCTGGAAACCGGGCAGCCGATCCAGGTGCATGCCACCGAGCATTTCTGCTCCGGCATCCACCGCTGGACTTGCTCGGCCTGCGTCATCCGCGATCCAATCGACGGCGCCGTCATCGGAGCGATCGACATCTCCGGGCTATCCGCTTCCTATGGGCGGCCGGCACTCGCACTGGCGATTTCGGCGGCCGCGCGCATCGAGGCCCAGCTGCTTCAGATGGAGCTGGACGCCCGCTACCGGCTTCTCGACCAATGCTTCTGGATGCTGCCGCCTTCGGATCGGCATCACGCCGTGCTGTTCGACAGTGCCGGACGTCCTTTCAAGGCGAGTGGAGAGATGTCGCAGATCATGCGTGACCTGGGCGCGCCGGGATGCCAGTCCGGCTTTCCCCATCTCGGAAGCCGCGATGATCAGCTTTGTGGCGCCTCGCGTCCGGCGTGGATCAAGGAGGAATGGCTGAAGCCAGTGGTGCATCAGGGCGAGCATCTGGGAACCGTGATGGTTGCGCCAAAGCCAATGGTTTCAGACAGGGCTTTTCTGCCGCTCGCCCGGAATGAGGCTCGAGCCTTCAGAAACGTCATCCACAGCGCCCCGAAGATGCACGTGGTCGTCGAGAAATGCCAACGCGTCGCCGCGACTGCGGCTCCTGTCCTGCTGCTTGGCGAGACCGGTGTGGGAAAGGAGGTATTCGCTCACGGCATCCATGTGGCGTCGCCGCGCCGGGATCGCGCCTTCGTCGTCATCAATTGCGGTAGCGTTTCGCGCGAACTGCTTGCCAGCGAACTGTTCGGTTATGTGGACGGTGCTTTCACCGGCGCACGTCGCGGCGGCATGGCCGGAAAAATCGAAGCCGCGTCCGGCGGAACCCTGTTCCTTGATGAAATCGGCGAATTGCCGCTCGAACTCCAGCCCATGTTGCTGCGAGCGCTGGAGAACGGCGAGATCAGTCGTATCGGCGAAGCCGCCGCGCGCAAGGTGGATTTTCGTCTCGTCACCGCGACTAATCGCGATCTGCAAGCCGAGGTGGACGCAGGGCGTTTTCGCAAGGATCTGTACTACCGCTTGGCGGTCATCCCCGTGGTCATACCGCCGCTGCGCGAACGCCCGGATGACATCCCGCTGCTGGTCAATCATTTCGTTGCACAGGCAAGAGCGCGCTATGCTCTTGGCAATCGCCGCTTCGCGCCGGATACGCTTGCGCGTCTGCAGGATTATCACTGGCCCGGCAATGTCCGCGAGCTGCGCAACCTGGTCGAGAGCGTCATGCTGACCGCTAGCGGGGACCCGATCGAGCCATCGGAGCTGCCCGATGCGATTTGGCGGGCGGAACGGCCTTGCGGACGTAAACAGGGCCTGTCATTGGCCGAGTCTTCCGAACGTGACCTGATCTCGCGCACGCTCCGGTCGTGCAACGGCAATGTGACGGCTACCGCGTCCGCGCTCGGTTTTGCCAAGAGCACCGTCTATGCGAAGCTGCATCGTTATGACATTCGCTTCGACCCGGGCTCCGCACACTCCCCTGATTGAGGGATAGTCGCTCTCCGGCACCGGGCTCATGCTTCGGCAGCCGCCTGCACGCATCGTGTGTGAAGGGTGACCTCTCCCGTCAACAGCGGGAAGAGGACGCAACGCGATCCGCCTCAGCTCGTCGGCATGACGTAGGCGTAGATCCGGCCGCGCGAGACCGGGGCTTCGCGGACGCGGTTGCCGTTGTTGCCGGAGATCATGATCGGATTGCCCTTCGCGTCGATGCCGGTAATGATGCCGACATGGCCGCCGCGGCGGCCGCGCGTCATCACCGCAATCGCGCCGACCTGCGGCCCGGAAATGCGCTGGCCGTATTTCGCGAACGAACTCGCCATGTCCGAGCCGGTGCCGCGATAGCCGGAGTGCTGCAGAACCATGTTGGTGAACCGCGCACACCACAGGCTGCCGCGTCCCGTCGGGTTGCCGCCGAGATAGCGGCGCGCTTCGGCCACGACATTCGATGAGGTGAAGCTGGAGGCCATCGCGCCTCCGGTCGACGTCACGGCTGCATTTGGACCGACGCTTGCATCCGTTGCTGCGCTCGCGTTCGCTGCGACGCTTGCGTTCGTTGCGACGCTCGCATTGGCGTCGGCAAGACCGCGTGCCTGCATTTGCGCGACGCTGCGCTCCCAGCGCGACGTGTGCGCGGCGTGCTTGAGCCGGGCACGACGGCCGCGATCGGCGCGCGCCTCAGTGACGACGTTGGGCGCGCCGAAGCCGCCAGGCGCAACCATCTGGGCGCCGCTTTCCATGAAGCTCGGGTTGGTGTCGGCAAAGCCGCCGGTCTGCATTGGCGCACCCCGCGCTTCCAGCGCGACATCCTGATGGCATGGCGATGGTGACGATGAGCGTAGTGATGCTTGGCATGATGGCCGGCGTGATAGGCCCGGGCGTGTCGCCCTGCGCCATGGTGAGGCCGTGCTTCAGCTGGAGAGACAAATACGACGATAGAAGCCGAACACAGTGCCAGCGCGATGAAACGAAGCGACGGGCGAAACGCAAACAACTGACGCATACTTGATCCTCTGTAACACCTTTGCGTTCGTCTACGAACGAACGCAGGCGGCGTTTTGCGTCGCGATGTGACGAGAGGAAGATTTCATGCGGCGGCGCGGAAGCGATTCCGGGGTAATTCCGCGACGATCTGATGGCGAAAATGAAGCCAAGCTGCCGCATTGCAGCCGCGGGAATTAACTGCAATTTTGCCGGCCGGCCGCGCAAGGAAGTTGCGTGAAAACAAGAAAATGGAGAGGAATCCGAAATGCCCTATGCCGTCACCAAGGATAGCGTTCGTCTTCACTATGAAGAGGCGGGAAGCGGGACGCCGATCATCTTCCTGCACGAGTTCGCGGCCGACCATACCAACTGGGAGCCGCAGATGCGCTACTTCTCGCGCGGCCACCGCTGCATCGCCTATTCGGCGCGCGGCTATACGCCATCCGACGTGCCGCCTGACGCCGACGTCTACACTTACAAGCACTTCTACACCGACGCGCTCGCCGTGCTCGATCACCTCGGCATCGCGAAGGCGCATTTCGTCGGCCTGTCGATGGGCTCCTATTCCTCGCTGCAGGTCGGCCTCAATGCGCCGGAGCGGGCGTTGTCGATGACGCTCGCCGCGGTGGGCGCGGGCTCGGATCTCGAAAATCTCGACGCCTTCCGCGCGCAGTGCCGGGCCAATGCCGAGCAGTATGAAACGATCGGCTCGGTCGAAGTTGCGAAAGTAACGCGCGAGGCGCCGAGCCGGATTCCGTTCCTGCTGAAGGACCCGCGCGGCCACGCCGACTTCTACGCCGCGCTGGCGCGGCACGACGCCAAGGGTTCGGCCAACACGATGCGCAGCTTTCAAGGGATGCGTCCCTCGATCTACACCATGACGGAGGCGATCCGGCGCGTGCCGACACCGGCGCTGATCCTGTGCGGCGACGAGGACGACAATTGCAGCGGGCCGAGCCTGTTCCTGAAGCAGCATCTGCCGGCGGCGGGGCTAGCGTTCTTTCCGAAGTCGGGCCATGTGCTCAATCTCGAGGAGCCGGCGCTGTTCAACGAGATGGTGGAGCGGTTTATCGCGCTGGTGGAGGCCGGGAGGTGGCCGGTGCGCGATCCGAGGTCGCTGGTGGCTTCGTAGCCGGAGACCTCGTCATGGCCGAGCCTTGTGCCGGGCATGGCGGCGGAGGCCTACTTCCCTTGTGCCGCCCCGCCCCTGCTCAGCAAAAACACGCCCTGCTCGCCGAACATGTTCCAGACCCACCAGGGCAGGTTCAGCGGCACCGGGCGGCCGTAGAGATCGAGCGCCATGGCGCGCTCCATCTTGACGTTGATCTCGTCGCAGAGCTGCACGAAATCCTTGATCGTGCAAAAATGGATGTTCGGCGTGTCGTACCAAGTGGCGGGGAGATTTTCGGTACGCGGCATGTGCCCGCCGACCAGCAGTTGCAGCCGCATCTTCCAGAAGCCGAAATTCGGAAATGAGACGACCGCGCGCCGGCCGATCCGCAGCAGGTTTTCCAGCACGGCCTTCGGCTGCCGCGTCGCCTGCAGCGTTTGCGACAGGATCACGTAATCGAACGCATCGTCGGGATAATTGACAAGGTCGGTATCGGCGTCGCCCTGCACCACCGCAAGCCCCTGGCGACGCAGCGGTTGACGCCCTCGCGTGACAGCTCGATGCCGCGGCCGTCGATGCCGCGGCTCTCCAGTAACTGCAGCAGTTCGCCATCGCCGCAGCCGACGTCGAGCACCTTCGAACCAGATGGAATCATTTCCGCGACCAGCAGATGATCGGTGCGATACTTGCCGGTGCGATCGGGCGCTATGCCGCCGAGCGGCAAGGCCGGTTCCTGAACCGCCATATCAGCCACCCGCACCATTGGAGAGCCCACGCGCTTTGCCCGCGGATTCCAGGAAGGCGCGGGAAATGTCGAAGAACTCCGGCACATCGAGCAGGAAGGCGTCATGGCCGCGATCGGTTTCGATTTCGGCGAACGACACCCGCGCGCTGGAGGCGTTCAGCGCATGCACCAGCGCCCGCGATTCCGAGGTCGGGAACAGCCAGTCCGAGGTGAACGACACCACGCAGAAGCGGGTCTTGATGCCGCGAAACGCCTGCGCCAGCACGCCATCATGGTCGGCGGCGATATCGAAATAGTCCATCGCCCGCGTCAAATAGAGATAGCTGTTGGCATCGAAACGCTCGACAAAGGACGAGCCTTGATAGCGCAGATAGCTTTCGACCTGGAAATCCGCGTCGAACGAGAAGGTCGGCAACTCGCGATCCTGCATTCGCCGTCCGAACTTGCGATGCAGCGCGGCGTCGGAGAGATAGGTGATGTGGCCAGCCATCCGCGCCACGGCCAGCCCGCGGTGCGGATGGGTGCTGCGTTCGAAATAGCGACCATGATGCCAGTCCGGATCGGCCATCACGGCCTGCCGGCCGAGTTCGTGAAACGCAATGTTTTGCGCCGAATGGCGCGTCGAGCAGGCGACCGGCAGCGCCGAAAACACGCGCTCCGGATGGGCGGCGGTCCATTGCAGCACCTGCATGCCGCCCATCGATCCGCCGGTCACGCACAGCAACGTTTCGATGCCCAGCCGATCGAGCAGCATGGCCTGCGCGCGGACCATGTCGGGGATGGTGATGATCGGAAAGTCCAGCCCCACGCCTTGCCGGTAGCCGGATTGGTCGAGGCCGGACCGGTCGATCCCATACAGCCGCCGATCACATTCGAACAGATAATAAAATATCTGTCGGTATCGAGCGGGCGCCCCGGACCGACCATGATCTCCCACCAGCCGGCCTTGCCGGTCAGGGGATGCACGTTGGCGACATGCTGATCGAGGGTCAGCGCGTGGCAGATCAGGATGGCGTTGGAGCGATCGGCATTCAGTTCACCATAGGTCTGATAGGCGATCTGGAACGGCGCGAGATCGATGCCGCAATCGAGCTTCAAGGGCTGCTCGGTGCCGAACTTCGCCACCGGCGACGTCGGATGATCGGCCTCATGGGCGCGATCCTCGTTGAGGATCGAGGGGCTCGGTATCGAATGCACTTTTGTCATCGCGGCGACCTTCCTCCTCGCGGAGGCTACAGACAGAATCAGGCCATAAAAACCCGGCCTGAACAAAGGTTCGGCCGGGATCAACTCTGTCCCCGGCCTGTTTAGCGAATTGTTTAACGTGGCTGCAAGCCGGCCGGCTCAAATGACCACGGAATGGAACAAAGCTAGTCCCGCCTAAGCATTTCGTCAAGGCAGGCGGACAGGCAGGCGGGGCCGGACGCCATGGTTAACCTGCTCGCGCTGGGCTTCCCCGTGACGTTTCTCTTTGCTTTCAGCGCCCGTCTTTCCTAATCAATGCGACTGTCTCGCCGGCCGCATCGGGCTGTCCGGCACCAAGGTTTTTGAGATGTCCAAGGCACCGTCCAAGGCACCCCCGGCCCCGCCCTCGCTGCAGGAGCTGCGCAAGGAGATCGACGCGATCGACGAGCAGATCCATCGCCTGCTGATGGCGCGCGGCGACATCATCGACCGCCTGATCCAGGTGAAGCAGGCCCAGGAAGTCGGCTCCGCGTTCCGGCCCGCGCGCGAAGCCAGCATGATGCGCGAGCTCGTCCGGCGCCATCGCGGCATCCTGCCGCTCGACACCATCGAGAGCATCTGGCGCGTCATCATCTCGACCTTCACTTACGTCCAGGCGCCATTCGCGGTGCATGCGGATGTCTCGGTCGGCGAGCCCGCGATGCGGGATTCGGCGCGCTTTCACTTCGGCTTCGTCGTGCCTTATGTCGGCCATTTCAGCGCGCAGGCCGCGGTGGAAGCGGTGGCGAAGTCCAAGGGCGACCTGGCGCTGGTCTCGGCGATCTCGGGCCGCACGCCGTGGTGGCTCGCGCTGGAGGCGGACGGTGCGCCAAAGATCAACGCGCGGCTGCCGTTCCTCGAACGCGCCGATCATCCGGCGGCACTCCCGGTGTTCGTGATCTCGCGGGTCGCCGACGACGCCATGGTGACGGAAGTCCAGATGTGGAGCGTGCGCGTGGCCGGCTGGAACGCCGATACCGCCCGCGCGCTGGCCCCCTCGCCGAAATCGTCGCCGTGCCCGATACCGCCTTCGATGGCGCGGCACTATTGGTATCGGATGCCGGCGCCGGCCTTGAGAAGATCAAGCAAGCCCTGATCCAGGCCGGCGCCTCGGTGCGCTCGTCGGCTCTCGTCGGCAGCCACGCAACGCGCTATACGGTGCCCCCGAACGGGGCAGCCAGGTCCTAAGCCGTCCTGAATATCCGGAGCCAGAAGATGAACCGCCCCGTGCCGAATCCCGGCATTCTCGATATTGCGCCCTACACGCCCGGCAAGACGCCGGTGCCGGAGCCGGGCCGCAAGGTGTTCAAGCTGTCCGCCAACGAGACCCCATTCGGGCCGTCGCCGAAGGCGATCGAGGTCTACAAGCAGGCGGCGGCGCATCTGGAAGACTATCCGGAAGGCACCCTCGCGGGTACTGCGCGAGGCGATCGGCCGCGCCTACGGGCTCGATCCCAACCGCATCATCTGCGGCGCCGGCTCGGACGAGATCCTCAATCTGCTGGCGCACACCTATCTCAGCCACGGCGACGAGGCGATCTCCACCGCGCACGGTTTCTGGTGTACCCGATCGCCACGATGGCGAACGGGGCGAAGAACGTCATCGCGCCCGAGACCGACTTCACCGCCGACGTCGACGCCATTCTCGCGCGCGTCACGCCGCGCACCAAGCTGGTGTGGCTGGCCAACCCGAACAACCCGACCGGCACCTACGTGCCGTTCGACGAGGTCAAGCGGCTGCGCGCAGGTCTGCCGCCGCATGTGCTGCTGGTGCTGGATGCCGCCTACTCCGACTACGTGTCGCGCAACGATTACGGGCTCGGCCTCGAGCTGGTGGCGACCACCGAAAACACCGTGATGACGCACACCTTCTCCAAGATTCACGGGCTGGCCAGCTTACGGATCGGCTGGATGTTCGGCCCTGCCAACATCATCGACGCCGTCAACCGGATTCGCGGGCCGTTCAATGTCTCGACGCCAGCGATGCTGGCGGCGGTGGCCGCAATCGAGGACACCGCGCATGTCCAGATGTCGAAGGCGTTCACCGAGCAGTGGCGCAACTGGATCACGGAAGAGGTGACAAAACTCGGGCTCAAGGTCACGCCGAGCGTGGCGAATTTCGTGCTGATCCATTTCCCGCTCGACAAGGGCAAGACCTCGACCGAGGCGGATGCGTTCCTCACCAGGCGCGGCCTGGTGCTGCGCGCGCTCAACAATTACGGCCTCCCCACGCCCTGCGCATGACCATCGGCACCGAAGAGGCCAATCGCCTCGTCGTCGATGCCTTGCGCGACTTCATGGCGGCCAAGTGAGCGCGGCGCCGATCTTCCGACGCGTCGCGCTGATCGGCTTCGGCCTGATCGGCGGCTCGATCGCGCGCGCGGCGCGGGCGCAAGCGCTCGCCAGCGAAATCGTCACCACCGCGCGCTCCGAAAAAACCCGCGCGCGGGTGACTGAACTCGGCATCGTCGACCGCGTGCTGGAGACCAACGCGGAAGCCGTCAAGGACGCCGACCTCGTGATCCTCTGCATCCCGGTCGGCGCCTGCGGGCCGGTTGCCCAGGAGATCGCCCCCTTCCTTAAGCCGGGGGCGATCGTCTCCGACGTCGGCTCGGTCAAGGGCGCGATCGTCCGCGAGATGGCGCCGCATCTGCCGCCGAACGTTCATTTCGTCCCCGCGCATCCGGTGGCGGGCACCGAACATTCAGGCCCCGACTCCGGCTTCGCCGAACTGTTCATCGACCGCTGGTGCATCCTCACGCCACCTGATGGCACCGATCCGATGGCGATCGAAGCGCTCCGCGCATTCTGGGCCGGCATGGGCGCCAGGGTCGAGATCATGACGCCCGATCATCATGATCTGGTGCTGGCGATCACCAGCCATCTGCCGCATCTGATCGCCTACACCATCGTCGGAACCGCGGACGAGCTGGCGCAGGTGACGTCGTCGGAAGTGATCAAATTCTCCGCCGGCGGCTTTCGCGACTTCACCCGCATCGCGGCGTCCGACCCGACGATGTGGCGCGATGTGTTCCTCAACAACAAGGAGGCCGTGCTGGAAATGCTCGGCACCTTCAATGAGGATCTTTCAAAGCTCACCCGCGCCATCCGCCGGGGCGACGGCGAGGCGCTGTTCGAGCATTTCACCCGCACCCGCGCTATCCGCCGCGGCATCGTCGAGATCGGCCAGGATTCTGCGGCGCCGGATTTCGGCCGCCCGCATCCGCCGTTGAAGAAGGCGGAGTGACGACGCCTAAACAGCAAATCGTAGGGTGGGCAAAGCGAAGCGTGCCCACCATTTTTCCGCGGATCAAAATGGTGGGCACGGCGCAAGCGCGCCTTGCCCACCCTACGCGTCCGAAGTCAAAACAGCGGCGGCACTTGCCCCACTTTTATCGGCCCCAAAAACACCGCGCCGTCGACGAAGCGCAGCGGGAAGGCGCGCGCCTTTTGCCTTCCAGCTCCGCCTCCTTGCCGAGCGAATTGATGCCTGCGGCGACGCCGGCATTGGCGTTCTGCTTGACGGCCTTGCCGAGACCCGGGATCGCCCTGTCGAGCGCGCCGAACAGATTGTTGAGGTCCTGCGACTTGACGCCAGGTGCTACGCGATCGAGCGTCGACTGCGGCACGCCCTCCTCCAGCATCTTTTCAAGACCCAGCGCCGGAATCACTTTCTCGATTCCGGCAACGGTCATCTGCAGTTCGCCGTCGATCCGCCCCTGGGCATTGAGGCTCAATTTTCCCGCGGCAATCGCGATCAGATCACCCTGTTGAACGCGTGACCGCGTGATCTCGACATGGCCTCCCGCGGCCTGGATTTCGCGGAATCTTTCGGGCCACGGCTTCGGTGAAAAATCCTTCAGGCCGGAGAGCCTGGTCTCCACGCCGGCATCGAACGGCGCGGCCAGCAGCGGATGAACTTCCTGCACGCTGCCGCCTGAAATCTGCAACGCGGCTTCGATCACCGGATGATCTTTCGCCGAGCCATCGGCGAGGCGGCCGTGCAGTTCGGCACGGCCGGCGCGCGCGAGCGGCGTCGCTACCTGTCCGTTGACGCGGTCGATCGAGGGATTGTCGAACACGATGGAAGCGCGCTGCGGAATATCGGGCAAGCCGCTCACGCTGCTGCGGCCGGTGGTCCAGTCCACCTTCATCGACGGCGGCTGACCGCGATCGGCCAGCGTGGCCGGCGCCTTGAATTCAGCGATCAGCAATCTCGGCTGGTAGATCTGCGCGATGACAAGGATTTCGCCGAGCCGCGCGGTGAACGGCGCCTGCGCGCCCGCCGTCTGCGAAACCAGCGATACGCTGGCGTCGTCGCAGCGGACCTCGAAGCGGAACGGGAAGCCGGCCACCGAGCGCTTGCCGCAGGCATAGACCCGGCCGGATTTTGCCTCCTGCGCCGCCCAGGCGTCGGCGCGCACGCCGGCTTCGGAAGCGGCATAGAACCAGAACGCGCTCCATGCCGCGGCGGCGACGACGAGCAGTGCGGGCACGATGAAGAGGCGCCACAGCGGGCGCCGGCGCGGTGCGGGGGTCATGTCAGGCATGCGGCGTCCTTTGGCTGGCGATTTTGTCAAATGTAAGCATCCGCTCCCGCAACAAAAGGCATTGAATTCACTTCGCTTTGTCGTGCCGTTCTGGTAGCGGTGCGGGCGATGTCCGCGATTGCGCTCAACGATACGGAATTCTCGACAGGCGACCTCTGGGTGTTCGGTTACGGCTCCCTGATGTGGCGCCCGGGTTTCGAATTCATCGAACGGGTTCCGGCGCGGCTGATCGGCGAACATCGCGCGCTCTGCGTCTATTCCTTCGTCCATCGCGGCACGCCGGAGAAGCCGGGCCTCGTGCTCGGGCTCGACCGCGGCGGCGCCTGTCGCGGCGTCGCGTTCCGGGTCGCGGAAAAGCACAGCGCCGCGACCATCGCGTATTTGCGCGAACGCGAGCAGGTCACCTCGGTGTACCGCGAGGTGAAACGATCGGTGTGGCTGGAGAACGAGGCGCGCCGGCGCGTCAGTGCCCTCGTCTATGTGGTCGACCGCGGCCACGTGCAATATGCCGGGCGGCTGTCGCTGGCGGAACAGTTGCGTCACGTGCTGCAGGGACACGGCCAGTCCGGCGTCAATCGCGACTATGTTCTGGCCACCGTGAAGGCGATCGAGGCGGCCGGCTTTCGCGATTCCCAACTACATCGGCTGGCGATGATGCTGCACGACCAGCATCAGCCGCCGCTACCCGCAGAGAACAGCGACCGTTGAGCTGGGTGTGTACTCATAAAGCCGATTGAAGTGAAACCCAATGGCCGCGATAGCCAGTATCCGCCATTAGAGGCAAGGTAGACCTCGAAGGTCGGGACAGGGCATGTCTGTTAATGTCGAAGCCATCTTGCGCCGCCGCATCGACCTGTCGATCGATCGCAACAGATCATCGGCCGGAACGTACCAGACCCAAACCAGACATCAAACAAAATGCCGGCCTTGATAAGGTTTAGCACGCGCAGCATGGGAAGAGGCAGCGAAGCCGACGAGTAAGGATCAATGCGATGGGCCATGACATGGACTCACACAGTGCAACAGCAAATACGCGATCATTCGACCACTTCAGCGACCGGCATTAGATTTGTTGGACCGCCACGTCGCGGGATGCGACCACGAGTCCCACCGCTCCATTCGGTGAGGTTGGTCGGCGTGGTCAAGCAGCGTCGGTGAGATTTCAATGCCGACCATCTTCGCGTGTCATTCGGCATGCACTCTTGTCGATTGACATTTTCGTCTGTGCTGCAGACGTAGGAAAGCAAAGGTAGCGAACTACAGTTTGGTCGCTCGTTAAGGCAAGCCGTCCACTTTCGACCGCTACTCGTTGGGACAGTGCTGCTTTATGCCTTCGCCCATCGCATGTGATTTCAGTAGCGTCCTGACCGAATTGTGTTTAGCCTGTTGTTGATTGGTTCAAACGACGAGCTCTGCTCGGCGAGATTGTTGAATCCGCCGGTGAGCGCGGTATTCCTCGCGAGGATCAATGAAATCAAGGGCTTCGAGCGTTACTCCCTGGTCGCCGAACACTGCCAACGACAGCGGGTCGAGCAGTTGCGCCGAACGGGACTCTGATCCCTCAATAAGTGCAGTCCCCGAGTTCGAAAGACCTTTCCGGGCCGTTCTCGTGGCTGACGTGGTCAGCTACACTCGGCTTATGGAAGCTGCGGAGGTCGAGACGCATAGTCGTTATCGGGCTCTTCGTGTCGGCGTAATAGACCCCGCCTTGATTAGTCGCAGAGGCGAGATTGTTAAGAATACTGGCGACGGCTTCGTCGCGGTGTTCGAGAGTCCGCTGGATGCCCTTCGCTGCGCCTCTGAGCTGCAACGGGAAGTTAGTGGGCTTGAGACTCAACAACTTCCCGAGCGCCGCATCGCCTTTCGCATCGGTGTCCATTGGGAGCCTATTATCTTTGATCTGAACGATGTTTATGGACATGGCGTCAATATCGCAGCACGCCTGCAATCCGTCGCTCCCGCCGGTGGCGTTGTGGTCTCCTCTGTCCTTCTGCGGGCGGCCGCTGATCTGAGCGAGTTCAAGTTTGACGACTTGGGCAAAGTCCATCTCAAGAACCTGTCACGGCCCGTTCATGCCTTTCTCCTCCTCTTGCCAGGAGTAGACCGCAGCACAGTGCTCGGCGCTTCCAGCAGGCCGTCGGGGCGAGCCAAATTACCTTCCATAGCCGTTCTTCCGTTCACGAGTATCTCCTCGGAGGTTGACGACAGCTATTTTGCCGAAGGCTTCGTCGAAGATATCATTGTTACCTTGAGCAATATTCAGGAGCTCCTGGTTGTATCACGTGGGTCGACGATGCCGTTTCGTCAGCGCGCGATCGATCCCGTCGAGGTAGGTGAGAAGCTTGGCGTTCGCTATTTCGTCAGCGGTCGCGTTCGCCGATCAGGGAAGCGGATCCGGTTCTCCGTCGAACTGGTTGACGTCACGACTGGCTCCGTGGTGTGGGCGGAAAAATATGACACGGACCTCGCGGAGGTCTTCGGTGTGCAGGACGAGATCGCCATTAGCGTCGTCGAGAAGATCGCCGCCTATGTCCGCCGGGCAGAGGTGAAGCGTGCGTTGCGAAAGCCGCCCAGGAGCCTGAACGCATATGACTATCTCCTTCGGGCGCTTGATCTGCTCTACAGATTTGATTTCGCAAGCTTCTCGCGAGCGAAGGGGCTGCTCGAGAAAGCTAGCGAGGAAGACCCTGAGTATGCGGCGCCGTACGCGTTCTCTGCGAAATGGCACAATTTCAACATCGCAGAGGGCTGGTCGTCAGATTTCGATGCGGATTCGACTGAGGTGATCCGGCTGTCCAATTGCGCCATCGAAAGAGACCCGCACAACGCTCTCGCGCTCGCGATACAGGGGCACGGGAAGAGCATGTTCTTTCGCGACTACGACAGCGGATTGGATTTGTGTGAGCGTGCTCTTGCCATATCCCCCAGCAACTCGTGGGCATGGGTGTTTAGTAGCGGGACACCCGGCTTCATCGGCGATGCTCCAACCGGAATTGCCCGGGCGGAACGCGCTATCCGGCTGTCGCCACTTGGCCAACAGGCCTTCTTCAATTTCTGCTTGCTTGGCCAAAATCATTATCTGAACGCAGCCTTTGATGATGCCATTCGGTGGTCGAAAAAGTCCTTGAACCTCAGTCCACGTTTTGGAAACGCCGCACGAGTCTTGGCCGCCAGCTTGGTGGCTGTTGGTCGTGTGGATGAGGCGCGGCAAGTGTCGCTGCACCACAAGCACATCCTGCCCGGCTTTAGAGTATCGGACTACGCACGCCGTTGTCCGTTCAAGAGCCTCAGGGGTCTTTGTATGTAGAGCGGTTAAGAGCAGCTGGGTTGCCGGATTGATGGGGCAGGAGCCCAGCCCAGGTTGTTAGCCCCTCGATGGAGAGCACAATGACTGACGCAGGCGAAGGCGGTGGCGGTGGTGGAGGCGGCGGTGGCGGCGGTGGCGGCGGCGGTGGCGGTGGCGGCGGTGGCGGCGGAGGCGGAAACGGACCCAGCGGAGTGAGCGGCGGCTATGTTGGCGGCGGAACCCCGCCACGTCCTTTCCCAATCTTCGAGCTCCTAATAAAGGCCTTCGGGCCTGATGACTTGAATTACAGAGCGACGTTCCCCGCGTCCGCTTGGCGGCCCGACTTTTTGCTCAAATAGCATTGGCCGAATTCGGCAGGACTGATTGGCAAAGCATCGATGTCGAGGATCCGCCATCTGCTCGTGCCGACATTTTTGGGGAAATCGACTACCTCGCTGGGCCGGCGATGGATCATCGCGACGAGTTGGCGGGTGAGATCATTGATCAGGACGTCAGGCTTGTTGGCTATTTCGCGCAGGTCCTCATGCTCTCACCGTCCGCGCACCCAAATACGATCAAAATCCTTGAGATGGCTGACCATGTTGGGCTGATGGTCGCCGTCTTTTTAAGCTCAAATTCAATCGCGCGCGGCCGCAGCAGGTGTGGCCGGCCCTTGTTCCAATGATTGCTTCTCCCTGGCACGCCTCCTATCCAAGCGGACACTCGCTGGAGAGTCACCTGATCGCGTTGGTACTAGGAGAGATCATCCCTGGTGCTAAGGCCGCACTGATGGCGCTGGCCAAGCGAATAGGGGAGAATCGCGAGGTCGCCGGCGTCCACTTCCAAAGTGACACCATTGCGGGGAGAGAAATTGCTGAAGCCGTGTTTCCGCGTCTCATGAAATGCGCGACTTTTCGTGCGGTGTTAAATTCGGCAAAAGACGAGCACAAACCGTAGCACAAGCCGAACAAGCGAAATCGCATCCTTGGTTCTGCGACGAAGCACACCAAGCGACGAGCAGGTATTGGAAACTGAACTATCGATTTCAGCCCCGGGGATTGCCATGGACGAGTTGGAAGAAGTTTCCGTAATTGACAGGACGCGGATTCCGTTGAACCTGAGCGCCGAAGAGTCTCAGGCGCCGGTGCTAGAGACGACCCGGGAGCTGAATCCCAATTTCAAAATGCAACAGCAGTGTCACAGCAACTGGTGCTGGGCAGCCGTTGCTTCTAGCGTCTCGGGTTTTAATGACGAGACGAGTACTTTCACGCAGTGCCTCATCGCCAATCTTGAGCTGCACCGGGAAGATTGCTGCGATTTCGCTTGCGGCGCTGAGAACGTGCCATTCGATGTGCCGCACACGCTCGGGTCACCACTCAACCGAGTCTGTTGTCTCGAGCGAATGACCCTCGACCAACGAGCGACACGAATGGAGGTGCAGCAGGAGATCAACGCAGGCCGGCCCCTTTGTGTTCGCACGCTCTGGTCCGGTGGAGGAGGGGCGCACTTCCTCGCGATAGTTGGATATCTGCCGGACACTGACAGTTTGGTCCTTGAGGATCCCTTGTACGGCCCAACACCAGAGATCAAGTATGACCGATTTTGCACACAGTATCAGGACGCCCACGGTGTTTGGACGGACACCTACTACACGAAGGCCCCCGACTAGCACCTCGCCACTACGGAAGGAGAACAAGATGGCAATTCATCCCAGCGGTCCGCCGGCGGCTGCCGTCGAAGCAGTGAGGCGAGCAGTGGCCAGCCGCGCGGGCAAATCGAAATTCCCGCCGTCCAAACTTTCCGTTGCAAACCTCGATACGGTCTTCATTTCCATGCCGCATCGCATCGCCTACCTGCCTCTTGGCAATATCCGCCGCGCAGTCAGCCTCAGGGCGGCCGCGACGATAGGTAGCTGGAGATTCCTTATTCATGAAAAGAAGCGGCGCGTGGTCGCCAGCAATGATGGACGGGAGGAACCCGTACCAATTGCTGCTGCCACAATGGTCACGACGGCATCGGCGACGTATGAACTGGGTGAGCTGAACGAGGGGCCGTTTGTCGCGGCGACCGAGGAGGCGATTCGCCGTGCCGAGAAGCTTCCGGAGGTCCAGAAAGGACGCTTCGAGGCTCTCTTGCTCATCGTGCCGGCGGTCCACGTGGCAGCGCTCTGGCTGCAAGATCGCGATGGCGATGCGGACCTGTTGCTGACGATACCGCCCTCGAACCCGGCGTTGGTGCCCTACCGGCCGATGACATCGGCCGCGTTCCTCGACATCGTGCATAGCCTCGCTCAGAAGGTCCCTCCCGATGAGGTTACGAGAGGGTGACCGCGGCCCCTTCCTTTCAGAAGCCATGATTGAAAACTGTGAGAGCGTATGAGTAAGACAGGGCGCCCCGTTGCGCTATCCCATTGGCCCTGACGCCCGCCGCAGTGCCCTACCGCGCGAGCGGTTTAGTCCATTGACCCTCAGCGAAAGTGCCGACCCGTCCGACTGATGTCCGCTTCGTGAGGCAAAGTCTACATGGAGCCGAACGCACCCTTCGCGGATTTATACACGCGCCTAGTTGGCTTGCGCCGTCGCCGGCCGTTGCGGCGCCGGCGCGGGCTGATCGGAAAGCTCGGGCACGAGTTCAACGCCGGCATCGGCCAGCCGCACGCGCACCTCGGCTGCGACATATTTCACATATTCCGACAGCAACAGACGCAGCGTCGCGCCGCTGGTCCACCACGGCTCGTCGCGCCATTTGTCGCCGATCACCGCGAACGGAATCAGCGTGATATCAGGCATCGCATGCGACAATTCCAGAATGGCCCGCGGCATGTGGTAGTTCGACGTCACCACGATCAGCGACTTGAAGCCGCGCTCCCGCGCCCAGCGCCGCGTCTCGGCGGCATTGCTGCGCGTGTTGATCGCGGAGCGGTCGAGATCGACGCAGCAGCCGAGCAGCGACTGGTTGTCGGGCAGCGAGCGCGAAATGTCGCGTGCGGCGTTGGTCGGATGCACGCCCGAAATCAACAGCCGCTTGCCGTAGCCGCCGGCCAGCAATTCCATCGCATCCGATACCCGCGACGAGCCGCCGGTGAACACCACAATCCCGTCGGCATTGCGCGCCGGCTTGATTTCGACGCCGCGCAATTGCGAGGAAAGGCGATGAAGCCCACGGCAGCGACGACGAACAGAATTGCCATGGTGCCGACGACGGCCGCACGCATCCATCCGCGCGGCCGCGCGGCCGGCGCCTTCCGCGTGCTGTCGTCGTGCTGCAAATCCATGTAGTCCGGCAATCCTCCTCCCGCACACAATTCTAGAACGTTTTCAAGCTAAGTGGAGTCCCGGTCCACCCCGGATCAACAGCACTATTGGCCGGGTCAATCGATATCGTCCAGCGTGGCGAACAGCGTTCGCCGCGAGGCCCAGGCGGTAATGGCGGCGATTGCCACGGCCTGTATCGCGAGCGCCAGATAGCCCGAGGGCGGCAGCGAAAACGTCCCCAGGAGCGCTGCGAATTGATCGCCGACGGGGTGCCCGAGAACCAGGCGGCGATCGATTCGGAGAAGCCGAAACCCAGCATCGCGGCGCCGCCGCCGATCAACCCGCCCTCCAGCCCGAGCCTGAGAAAATGCCGCAGGAAATGGTTGGCGATATAGCGGTCGCCGGCGCCGACGAAGTGCAGCACCTCGACGATCGGGCGGTTCGCCGCCATCGCACCGCGGGTCGCGAACGAAACCGAAATGATCGTCGCCGCGATCACCAGCACAAGAATGCCGACGCCGGCGAATACGGTCGCCCCGGTCATCGAGCGCATGCGCTCGATCCAGGCGCGGTGATCGTCGACGCTCGCCGACGGCGCAACCTGCGTCACCCTGGAGCGCAGTGCCGCGAGGTCGAGCGTGGTGCCGGGCTGGACGCGCGCGATGACGACGCGCGGCACCGGCAACTGCTCGATCGACAGCCCGCTGCCAAGCCACGGCTCCAGCAACCTGGCCGATTCGTCCTTGGTGAACGGCTTGACCTGGACGATGCCGGGCTGCGCCCGCATCGCCTCCACCGCCGCGGTCACGTCGCGCTCGAGGTCACGCCCCGCCTGCGGGCGCACCTGCATCGTGATTTCGCTGGCGACCTCCGACTGCCATTCCGCAGCCGATGCGCTGACGAGCAGCACGGTGCCGGTGGTGATGGAAGCAAGGAACGTCATGATGGCGACGACGGCGACCAGCGCGCGGCCGGAGATCGACGCCCGCGGCACGATCGGCGACAGGTTGCGCGCGCGCGCCGGCACCTGCGGGCGCTCGGTGCCGAGGTCCACCAGCGGCCCATGCTCGTCATCCATCCTACTCATAGATGTGCAACCGCCCCTGGTGCAGCACCATCCGCCGCGCCTCGTACTGGTCCATCAGCGTGATGTCGTGGGTCGCGATGATCACCGCGGTGCCCAGCCTGTTCAATTCGATGAACAGCCGCAGCAGGCGCCGGCCGAGCGTCGGGTCGACGCTGCCGGTCGGTTCGTCCGCCAGCAGCAATTGCGGCCGCGAGATCACCGCGCGCGCGATCGCGGCGCGCTGCTTCTCGCCGCCCGATAGGATCGGCGGCAGCGCATCCATGCGCTCGCCGAGACCGACCCACCTCCAGGAGGTCGATCACCTCCCGGCGATAGCTGGATTCTTCACGGCCCGCCACGCGGAACGGCAGCGCCACGTTCTCATAGGTCGTCATATGGTCGAGCAGGCGAAAATCCTGCAGCACGATGCCGATGCGCGTGCGCAGACCCGCGATCTGATCCTTGTTGAGCAGCGAGACGTCCTGGCCGAAGAGGTTGACGAGGCCGCGCGTCGGCCGCAGCGACAGAAACAACAGCCGCAGCAGCGAGGTCTTGCCCGCGCCCGAGGGACCGGTGAGAAACTGGAAGGAATGGGCCGGGATCAGGAAGGAGAGGTCGCGCAAAATCTCCGGGCCGAGCCCGTACCGCAAACCGACATTTTCGAACCGAACCAAGCTCAGCTCCGCTCGACATGAGCCGTGGCCGAGTTCCGCTCGGCATGGGCAGTGGCCGAGCTCCGCTCGGCGTGGGTAGTAGCCGAGCTCCGCTCGGCGTGGACCGTGGCCGGAAATCCCGGACTTGAAACTGAACCTGGACCCGAACCTGAACTTTGGGCTCGCGGCCCGCTGGTTTGGGCACCAACCGGACAAAACGGTTTTGCGGCCGTTATGGTTTCCGATTCGTTAACGGTCGCTATGTAGCATCCGGGCAAAGACACTGGTGAGATGGGCTCCATGCATATCGTTTGCCCTCATTGTACAACATCTTACGCCATCAATCCTGCCACCCTGGGGCCCGCCGGACGTACCGTCCGCTGTTCGCGCTGCAAGGAAACCTGGCTGGCGCGGCCCGAAGACGCGATCGAAATGGCGGCCGCCGGGCCGGCCGCCATGCCAATTTCGGCACAATCGGCTCTGCCGGCCGCGAACGATGCCGCGGCCGAGTGGGAGGCGCTGGCGCACGAGGAGGAGGGGCAGGACGCCCCGGTGGTCGACAGCCCCTCGATTTCGGCCGGCTGGCCGGCCGAGGGCGAAGGATCGCAACCAAGCGGCGACACCGACTGGCCGTCGGCCGCCCGGCTGGATGCGGAAAACCACGAGGAGATCCCGATCACCACGCACCGCCAGCGGTTGGCCCGCCTGTTCCGGCTGCCCTCCTGCCCCGCATCCCCTTCATGCCGTCCTTGGGCCTGCCGACCGCCTGCGCCGCGATGGGCGCGCTGATCCTGGCGCTGATGATCTGGCGCGCCGAAATCGTGCGGCTGCTGCCGCAAACCGCGACGTTCTACAAGATGGTCGGGCTGGAAGTGAACCTGCGCGGGCTGGCGTTCAAGGACATCAAGATCAGCAACGAGACCGTGGACGGCAAGCCGGTCCTGGTCATCGAAGGCGTGATCATAGGCGAGACCAAAAGCCGGTCGAATTGCCGCGGCTGCGCTTTCCGTCCGCGACGCGCAAGGCGCCGAGATCTACGCCTGGAACGCGGTGCTTGAGCAGCCGGTGCTCAAGCCCGGCGAGCGCGCGTACTTCAAGTCGCGGCTGGCTTCGCCGCCGCCCGAAGGCCGCAATATTGACGTACGCTTTTTCAACAAGCGGGATCTGGCCGGCCACGCCTGAACCAGGCCGCCTGTTCCGCTGAGGCGAGAGAGACGACTTCATGCCACGCGTGCTGATTGCCGATGACGAGGATTCCATGCGCTCGCTGGTGGCGCGCGCCATCGCCATGGACGGTCACGAGACCGTCACCGCCGAGGACGGCGCCGAAGCGCTCGATATCCTGACCCGCGAACACGGCACGTTCGACCTGCTGCTGACCGACATCCAGATGCCCGTGATGGACGGCATCGCACTGGCGCTGACGGCGGCGCGCGATTTTCCCAAGCTGAAGATCCTGTTGATGACGGGGTTCGCCGATCAGCGCGAACGCGCCTCCGGCCTCAACGCCATCGTGCACGACGTGGTGACGAAGCCATTCTCGGTGCACGACATCCGCACGGCTGTGGCGGATGCGCTGGCAGCGGGGAAGGCGGGGTAGCCTCCGCTCGTCATTGCCGGGCGTAGCCGTCTGAAGGACGGCGCCGCTTCCGCTCGCCTATGACCCGGCAATCCATCGCCTCACAAGACGCGGGTCAAGCCCGCGTATGACAATTGTGCCCGGTGACGGCGTCAGCGAACCCCTCAATAATCCTTCAACAGCCGCTCGATGTAATCGAGTTCGATCTGCGGACGGGACGGATCGGCGAGACGGCGCCGCAGTTCTTCGAGGATCCGGCGCACCCGCTGCACGTCGATCTCGCCGGGGATCTTCACCGAATAGTCGTCGGTGAATTCGTTGTTGCGCATCGGCCGTCCCAGCGGATCGGTCGAGTTGGCAGCGCCCTGCTGGCGGCCTCTGGGATTGCCGGGGCCGTCGCCCGGCTGGTCGCCGTCGCCCTGCTGCATGGCCTCGGCCAGGCTCTGCGCACCCTTGCGCAGCGCGTCCAGCGCACGGCCTTGCGAGTCCACCGCGCCGTCGGCATTGCCCTCGCCGAGCCGGCCGGTGGCATCGCCCATCGCCGATCGGCCTGGCCGAGCCCGTCCTCGCCGTCGCCCTGGTCGCCGCCTTGACCCTGCTGGCCCTGCCCCTGCTGGCCCTGTCCCTGTTCGCCGCGCTGGCCCTGCTGACCCTGCTGGCCGCGCTGGCCCGGTCCCATGCCGCGCTTGGCGAGCTCTTCCTGCAATTTCTTCAGCCGATCACGCAGGCCCTGCTGGTCCTGCTGCAGATCGCCCATGCTCTGGTCGCCCTGCTTGCCGCGCATGCGGTCGCGCCTGGAATCCTGGCCCTGCTTGTAGGTCTTGTCGCGCAATTGCTGCTGCTTGCGGATCATGTCGCCGAGCTCGTTCAGCGCCTGCTCCATGTCGTTGTCGCCCTGGCCAGGCTGCGCCATCTGCAGGTTTTCCAGCATCTGCTGCAGCTGTTCCAATAGCTGTTTGGCGGCATCCTTGTCGCCGGACCGCGACATCCGCTCCAGCCGGTCGAGCATGCTCTTGAGATCCTGCTGGCTCAGCATCTTGGTGTTGGGATCGAGCGGGCGGGCCAATTGCTGCGGATTGTTGCGGAACTGCTCGGCGAACTGGCGCAGGAAATTGTCCAGCGCGGCGCGCAGATTGTCGGTGAGCTTCTTGATCTCCTCGTCGGTGGCGCCGCGCTCCAGCGCCTGCTTGAGCGCTTCCTGGGCCGCGCGCAGCGCCTTGTCGACGTCGCTGATGTTGCCGTCCTCGATGGTGACGGCAAGCGCCCACAGGCTGGCGACGACCTCGCGCAGCGCGGCATCGGTGCGCGACGCCTCGAGTTGGTGCTTAACGCTGAAGAGGCCGAGATAATGCCCAGCCTCCGGCGTGAACAGTTCCGGCGCAATCATCAGCGCATCGAGCGCAGTATAGACCTGCGCATTCTGGTTGGCGTCGAGGGCGAGGATGCGGCGCTGCTCGATCAGGGCCCGTGCCAGGGGCTTTGTGAACAGCCGCTCCGGCAGCCGCATGTTGAACGGCTCGCTCTTGCCTTCATTGCCGGCCTCGTCCTTGGCCGTCAGCGTCAGCGTCACGTCGGCGCCGGCATAGGGATCTTCGCTGAGATCCTTCACCGTCTGGCCGACGCCGTTGCGGGTACGCGCATTCGGCAGCACCAGCGGAAACTGCGGCGGCTCGAACAGCGGCCGCGGCTCGGCCTTGTCGGCCTCCTTGTTCTTGCCTTCCTCTCGTTGCTTTCCCGCGCATCGGAGGTCTTGGCCGCATCGGCGGTGCGGGCGACGAATTGCGCGCGCGCTTCGGTGACGCCGTAATCGTCCTCGAGCTTGTAGGACATCTGCAGCGAGCCGCGGGCCTGGCGTTCCGGATCCTTGGCAAGTGAAATGGTCGGCGCGCGGTCGGGCGTGGCCGCAAAGCGCCACAGCGGCTGGCCGGACGGCGCGCGGACATGCGCGCTGCCGTCGCCGGTGATCTTGAAATGCCGTTCGTTGGTGCCCTTCGGCGCCTGCTCACCCGGCGCGACCTCGGTCACGCCGCCGCCGACCACGACGTCGATAGTGCCGCCGCTGGAACGCACCAGCAGCGTGCTGCCTGAAGGCACCGGCAGCGGTGCTCCGCTATCGGGCGAAGCCGCATCCCTGGCGGCGGACAGAATGATCGGCGGCTTGCCGGTATAGACCGGCGGGGTCACCCAGGCATCGACCCGGACGTTGGCCGGCGCCAGCACCCCGTTCCAGTCGAACGCTGCGGCAATTCGAAGCCGGCGCTCGTCGCCGGCGGCGACATAGGCGGCCGCCAGCATCACCATGACCAGCCCGCGCAGCGCCCAGGGATCGTGGATCGGAAGCCGCGGCGAAGGCAGCCCGGCGCGGATCCGCTTGATCGAGGCCAGCGTGCGCTCGCGCTGCTCCCGCCACAGCGCCTGCGCGATCGGGTCCTTGTTTGAGAGCGTATCGGTCAGCGCGGTCGCCGGGCGGTGACGAATGCCGGTGCCGCGGTCGAGTCGGCTCAACGCCTCCTCGCGGGTCGGCCAGCGAAACCGCACGAGCGGGAACAACGCCGCCAGCGCCAGCAGGATGAACAGGCCGAGGCCGATCGCGCGTGCAAGGAATGGCAGCGCCAGCCACAAACCGGCCCAGGACGCCACCAGAAACAGTCCGATCACGCTCAAAATCCGGGCGAAGCCCGGCCAGGCGCGTTCCCACGCAATCGCATACTGAGCCCGTTGCAGGGCCTGCGTCAGTTTAAGCCGCGCGACAGCATCCGGCTCGCGGGTGGATTTTGTGGGGTCGGGAGAAGCGCCGTTCAAAAACTCTCCGGGTTACCGACAAGTCAGCCTAGCACAACGGCGGCAATGAGGCACCTGTTCCGGGGTAACCCACACCCGGAAATACGCATAACACGAAGGCGTGACTGCGGACGGGCGACCCCGTAACGTCGGCACCGAACCGTAAAAATACGTAAGGAAACGTCATGGACCAGAAGACACACGACAAGGGGCTGGAAATTCGTAAAGCGGTGCTCGGCGAGGCCTATGTCAACAACGCGCTGAAGAACGCCGACAGCTTCAACAAGCCGTTCCAGGAACTCGTCACCGAATATTGCTGGGGCGCGGTATGGGGCCGCGAGGAACTGCCGCACAAGACGCGCAGCATGCTCAACCTCGCCATGATCTCGATCCTGAACCGGCCGCACGAATTGAAGGCGCACATCAAGGGCGCTCTGACCAACGGCGTCAGCCGCGACGAGATCCGCGAGATCTTCATGCAGGTTTCGATCTATGCCGGCATTCCTGCCGGCGTCGACAGCTTTCGCATCGCGCGCGAAGTGTTTGCGGAATTGGACAAGGGTTGAAACCAGGCGAAGCTCTGTCCGTCATTGCGAGCGAAGTAAGAGAATAACACCATGGAAATCGGATTCATCGGCCTCGGGAAGATGGGTTTTCCGATGGCGCGACGCCTGATCGAGGCCAAGCACCAACTCACCGTGTTCGATACGCGGAAGGAAGTCGTCGACCAACTGGTCGCGCTCGGCGCGCAGGCCGCATCGTCGCCCAAGGACGTCGCCGACCGCTGCGAGACCGTGCTGGCAAGCCTGCCCTCGCTGCAGGCTTCACTCGATGTTGCGACCGGCGCCGGCGGCGTGATCGAGGGCAAGCGCGTCAGCCGCTTCGTCGATCTTTCCACCGTCGGTTCGCAGATGGCGGCCAAGATTCACGGTCTGCTGGCTGCGAAGGACATTGTGCAGATCGACAGCCCCGTGAGCGGCGGCGTCGGCGGCGCCGAGAAGGGAACGCTGGCGGTGATGGCCTCCGGCCCGCGTGCCGACTATGAGGCGGTAAAGCCGGCGCTCGACGTGATCGGAAAAGTATTCTTCATCGGCGAAAAGCCCGGCTCGGCGCAGACGATGAAACTTGCCAACAACTTCCTCTCCGCAACCGCGATGGTGGCGACGTCGGAAGCCGTGGTGATGGGCGTCAAGGCAGGGCTCGATCCGGCCGTGATGATCGACGTCATCAACGCCGGTTCGGGACTGAACACCGCGAGCCGCGACAAGTTTCCGCGCGCTGTGCTGCCGCGCAGCTTCGATTTCGGCTTCGCCACCGGGTTGATGGTGAAGGACGTGCGGCTTGCGCTGGCGGAGATGAAATCGCTGGGGCTGTCGATGGAAGTCGCCGAAGCGGTCGGACGGTTGTGGGAAGTCATCATCCGCGACGAGGGCGCGGAGTCGGATTTCACCGCCGCGATCAAGCCGATTGAGAAAGCGGCGGGCGTGGTGGTAGGAGGCGGAGCAAAGGGGACGTGACGGGGAAGTGATCTCTCGTCGTCCCCGCGAACGCACTAATCTGCATTCTTCGACATCGACCGGAAATAGTGCTCGGCATGCTGGAAATAATTCTCTGCTGCGATCCGGTCTCCCCTCAGGGCTTCAGCGCGGGCCAAGGCTAGATAGCGTTCATAGTTTTTCGCTGCGCTCTGAGCGTTCTTCGCCTGAGGGCGGGGAAACCCGAAAGGTTCATTTCTCCGGACGGGTCGGGATTGTGGGCGCGCTGCACCGGCCATAAGTTTCGCATTTGGGCGTGAGTGTGCCGTTACCGGCTTAAGTTCCGAAATGTATTTCATGTTGGTCCATATGCCGCTCCGGCAGAGCCGTGCGACGTTGTTTGGAGGAAATGTCGTGCTGCAATCCGGTCGATGGGCCACTGCGGGCGGCGCTCAAAACTTCGGGCGCTCAAACTTCGAAGGTTGCGGTATGTGTTCCTGGCGCCCGATTAGCAGCAGAGAGGGCCCGCCGAACGAATCCATATCGACTGCGTTTTAGATATGTCCTCGGAAAGCGATTTCAAGTTGCTGGCTGAAGAGGAATTTTCGACGAAAGCGTCCACCCTCGTTGAGCCAGCGCCCATAACGCGGCAGCGGCCAGAACATCCAGTACATAACAAGGGAGGTCCGTGATGAGAAAATTCATGACGACAATGACCGAGGAGCCAACACCCAGGAACCTCATGCGCGCTGATGTCACGATCACCGAGGGTTTCGGCATAGAGGTCGACGGTCAGATGAAGGCGGTGTTCGACACCAAGGAAGCCGCCGAAAAGAAAGCGCGGGAACTCAAAACCAAGTTCCCGATGCTTCAGGTCAAGGTCTATGACGCAGCGCAAAGAACGAGTGCGGTGATAACGGCCGCCGAAACAGTCTGACGGACGTCTCGGGAGGCGATCGAGGCGACAACGCTCACAGCCACGGCGCGGGCCGATCCATCGCGATCAATTCCTCGACCTCGATGCGCGGGCGCACCACGGCGTACTGGTCACCCTTGACGAGGACTTCCGGCACCAAAGGCCGCGTATTGTAGAAGCCGGACTGCACCGCGCCGTACGCGCCGGCGGTCATGATCGCGATGAGATCGCCGGCCTTGGGTTCAGGCAGATTGCGATCGAGGGCGAGATAGTCGCCGGTTTCGCAGACCGGTCCGACCACGTCGGCCGTGATCGTTCGCGTGCCCTTGGCCGGCTCGCGAACCGGCAGGATATCATGATGGGCCTCGTACAGCGTGGGGCGGATCAGATCGTTCATCGCGGCGTCGATGATGACGAAGTTCTTGGCCTCGCCGGGTTTCACATAGATGACGCGGGAAACCAGAATGCCGGCATTGCCGACGATCATCCGCCCGGGCTCGAACATCAGCGTGCAGCCGAGATTGTGCGTCACCCGCTTGACCATCGCGGCATAGGCCGACGGCAATGGCGGCGCTTCGCGGTCGGCGTGATAGGGGATGCCGAGCCCGCCGCCGAAATCGATATGGTCGATGCTGTGGCCGTCGGCGCGCAACGTCTGCACGAAATCGGAAAGAATCCGGAACGCGGTTTCCATCTTGGAGAGATCAGTGATCTGGCTGCCGATATGCATGTCGGTGCCGGTCACCTCGATGCCCGGCAGCTTTGCCGCGAGGGCATAGACTTCGCGCGCCCGCTCGATCGGAATGCCGAACTTGTTCTCGGACTTGCCGGTGGCGATCTTGGCGTGGGTGCCGGCGTCGACGTCAGGATTGACGCGCAGCGAAATCCGCGCCGTCTTGCCGGTCTCGACCGCGAGCTTCGACAGCAGTTCCAGTTCGGGCTCCGACTCGACGTTGATGCAGAGGATGTCCGCCGCCAGCGCCGCGCGCAGTTCTGGCTCGGTCTTGCCGACGCCTGAGAACAGGATCTTGCTCGGCGGAATACCCGCCGCCAGCGCGCGCTTCAACTCGCCGCCGGACACCACGTCGGCCCCGGCGCCGAGCTTGGCCAGCGTGCGCAGCACCGACTGGTTGGAATTGGCCTTCATGGCGTAGCAGACCAGCGTCTTCTCGCCGGCAAAGGCCTCAGTGAAGACCCGGTAATGGCGCTCCAGCGTCGCCGTCGAATAGCAATAGAACGGCGTGCCGACGGCATCCGCGAGTTCGGACAGGTTGACGGCCTCGGCGTGCAGCACGCCGTCGCGATAGTCAAAATGGTTCATGGCGCGCTCATAGCGTTTTCGAGCGAAGTGGATACCGGTTCGCGTCAAGAAAACGCGTCAAAACAAGACTCTAGTCCAGCAGCGGATCGAGAACGAATTTCTTCTTGCCGCCCTTGGGGGCGCTGGGGCCTGCCTCGGATCCATAGGTCGAGTTGAAGACGCCAGGCTGCGCGGCGCGCTCGGCCTCGGTGTCCGACGTGGCCTGGGCCTGTGACGCCGCGTTCGGCGGCAGGTCGAGCCCGCTCTTGCGTCCGCAGCCCCCGAGCGCGAGCGCGGTGACGCTCAACAAGATGATGGCCCATCCCGACGATGACGGGCGGTAGTTACTGATCACGACGAAATCCCCAATGCGCGCGGCACCATACAAAGATTGCCGCAGTCTGGCGAGTGCCGATGGGCAACGGAAACCCAAGAAAAACCCAAGAAATTGCAGCGAAAATTTTCCTCAGCCCAATTTTCGCTCTTTTTCCAGCCGCTTCAGCCAGGCTTTGGCCTGGGAAAGCACGTTCTTCGGCGCGGTGCCGCCATAGCTGGTCCGGCTCTTGACGGAAGCTTCCACCGACAGCACGCGCAGGGCGTCCGCCGAAATCTTCGGCTCGATCTGCTGCATCGCCTGCAGCGGCAGCTCGTGCAGCGCCACGCCCTGCTTCGACGCGAGGCCGACGATGCGCCCGGTGACATGATGCGCGTCGCGGAACGGCATTTTCAGCGTCCGCACCAGCCAGTCGGCCAGATCGGTGGCGGTGGCATAGCCCTCACCGGCGGCAGCCTTCATCCGCGCCTCGTCGGGGACGAGATCGATGACCATGCCGGTCATCGCCCGGATCGCCAGCGACAGCGCGGAAAACGCCTCCATTGCGCCCTGCTTGTCCTCCTGCATGTCCTTTTGATAGGCGAGCGGCAGCCCCTTCATCACGATCAGGAGACCGCTCAGCGCGCCGATCACCCGGCCGGTCTTGGCGCGGACCAGTTCGGCCGCGTCCGGATTGCGCTTCTGCGGCATGATCGAGGAGCCGGTGGTGAACTTGTCGGAGAGCCGCACCAGACCGACCAGCGGCGAGGTCCAGATCACGATTTCCTCGGCGAAGCGCGACAAGTGTACGGCCGCGATCGAGGCCGCGGACAGGGTTTCCAGCACGAAGTCGCGATCCGATACCGCGTCCAGCGAATTGGCCATCGGCCGGTCGAAGCCGAGCGCTTTCGCGGTCGCCGTGCGGTCGATCGGAAACGAGGTCCCGGCCAGCGCCGCAGCCCCGAGCGGCGATTCGTTCAGCCGCTTGCGCGCATCGGCAAAGCGGCCGCGGTCGCGCGCGGCCATCTCCACATAGGCCAAGAGATGATGCCCGAACGTCACCGGCTGGGCGGTCTGCAGATGGGTGAAGCCCGGCATCACGGTCGCGGCATGTTCCAGCGCGCGGCTGGCCAAGGCATGCTGGAACGCGGCCAGCGCCGCATCCGTCTCGTCGATCGTGTCGCGGACATAGAGACGGAAATCGGTCGCCACCTGGTCGTTGCGCGAACGCGCGGTGTGCAGCCGTCCCGCGGCCGGCCCGATCAGTTCGGCAAGCCGGCTCTCGACGTTCATATGGATGTCTTCGAGCGCGCGCTTGAAGTCGAACGCGCCGTTGCCGATTTCTGACAAAATCGTGTCTAGACCCTTGCCGATATTTTTCGCATCACTGGCGGTGATAATGCCTTGCGCGGCCAGCATCGCCGCGTGGGCCTTGGACGCGGCGATGTCCTGGGCATAGAGGTGACGGTCGACGTCGATCGAGACGTTGATTTCCTCCATGATCGCATCGGGACGCTCGGTGAACCGGCCGCCCCACATCTTGTTGCTCATGACTTCTCAAGCCCTGCCATTTATCGTCGAACGGAAGCGAAACGCCGCGCCGGTTTCGGCCGTAACTCGACCGTAATCTTGAGCCCTGCATAGCCGTATCTGATACAGGATGACAAACGATATGCCCGAAATGTCCCCGCCCCGCCCGGCCACGAGGCGCCGGATCCCGCTCGCCATCGGTGCGGTGGCGGCTGTGGGCGTGATCGGTTTGGGCGCGTTTTACGGGCTCAGCGGCTTCAGGCGCAGCGCTGGCGGCGATCCCATCTGTAGGGGAGCGGTTGAACTTGCCCGCAAGATCGCACCGCTGGCGCATGGCGAGGTGGCGGCGCTGACCATGGCGACGGTGCCCTTGCGGCTCCCCGACCTCGCTTTTGAGGATGCCGGGGCAAGCCCCGAAAGCTCTCGGAATGGCGCGGCAAGACCGTGCTGGTGAACCTGTGGGCCACCTGGTGCGTGCCCTGTCGTAAAGAAATGCCGGCGCTCGACAGCCTGCAGGCCAAGCTCGGCGGCAAGGATTTCGAAGTGGTCGCCATCAATATCGACACCCGCGATCCCGACAAGCCGAAAAGCTTCCTCAAAGAGGCCAATCTGACCAGGCTCGGCTATTTCGCCGACTCAAAAGCCAAGGTTTTTCAGGATCTTAAGGGTATAGGCAAGGCGCTGGGGATGCCGACCTCGATACTCGTGGACGGCCAGGGCTGCGAGATCGCCAACCTCGCCGGTCCCGCCGAATGGGCGAGCGACGACGCCATCAAGCTGATCAAGGCCGCGATGGAGCCGGTAAAGGCAGGGTCTTAGTTTTTGGGGGCGAGCACTTGCGCGCCTCCTCACCATGAGCGTCTAACGGCTGCTTCGAGGATCTTTCTCAGGCCGCAACATCGAGATTGCCGCCGACGCCGGGGGCGAGATTGGCGGTCGAGGGGATACCCAGCAGGGTGTGAACCGCGGCTTTCTCGGCATCCGCGTTCTGCTTGATGATCGAGGTCTGGATCTGCTGCTGCGTACCCGCCGCCTGCATCGCCAGCATGCTCGAAACCATCGCCATCATATCCATACGCAGCACTCCCAAAACGTGAAAACACCCTACCCCGGCACCGGTTAACGAATGCTTGGAGAGGGCGGAAAAGTTGGGCGGACGCGCGAATGCATGAGCGAGGACACGCTGCGCGTGTTCAGAATTCGTAGGATGGGTGGAGCGTAGCGATACCATCGATCCCTGCGCGGAAGCGTGATGGGTTTCGCTACGCTCTACCCATCCTACGAAGGCGCGCTGACGCCTAGCGCGTCGGAACCGGCTTGTCGCCGCGGTAGTCGTAGAAGCCGCGCTGCGTCTTGCGGCCGAGCCAGCCGGCCTCGACATATTTCACCAGCAGCGGGCACGGCCGGTACTTCGAATCCGCCAGCCCCTCGTGCAGCACCTGCATGATCGACAGGCAGGTGTCGAGGCCGATGAAGTCGGCGAGTTCCAGCGGCCCCATCGGGTGATGCGCGCCGAGCTTCATGGCGGCGTCGATCGCCTCGACGTTCCCGACGCCCTCATAAAGGGTGTAGATCGCCTCGTTGATCATCGGCAGCAGGATGCGGTTGACGATGAAGGCCGGAAAATCCTCGGATACGGCAATCTGCTTGCCCATCCGGGTGACGAATTCCTTCGCGGTGTCGAACGTCAAATCGTCGGTAGCGATGCCGCGGATCAGCTCGACCAGCTCCATCGCCGGCACCGGATTCATGAAATGAATGCCGATGAAGCGCTCAGGACGATCGGTCGAGGCGGCGAGCCGCGTGATCGAGATCGAGGAGGAGTTGGTAGCGATGATCGCTTCCGGCTTCAGCACCGTGCAGAGCTCGTGAAAGATCTTGCGCTTGACCTCTTCCTTTTCGACTGCGGTCTCGATCACGAGATCGCAGTCCGTCAAACCATCCAGCGTCTCGGTCGAGGTAATCCGGGTGAGCGCCTTTTTGCGCGCGTCCTCGGTGATGGTCTGCTTGGCAACCTGGCGCGACAAATGCCCGTTGATGGTCGCCATCGCCGATTTCAGCCGTTCGTCGGAGACGTCGTTAAGCACCACGTCGAAACCGGCGAGCGCCGCCACATGCGCGATGCCGTTGCCCATCTGGCCCGAGCCGATCACGCCGACCTTTTTGATTGTCACCGCCATCTTGTCATCCACCGGAACGGCGCGCACATCGCGCCTGTTCATCTCTAAACCTGGGTTCTGATATCATCAGAAGCGAGGTTCAGTCCCTTCTTTGGCACGTTTTCTTCACGCGAAGCCGGAAACCTCGCTTGAAACCGCTTTTAAAGTAAACACCGGCCGGACGTTGCGCGTCCGGCCGGTGCAGAGTTATTACTTCCCGAGCTTGCCGAGCGCCTCGGTCAGTTCAGGAACCGCCTGATAGAGGTCCGCCACCAGGCCGTAATCGGCAACCTGGAAGATCGGCGCGTCTTCATCCTTGTTGATCGCAACGATCACCTTGGAATCCTTCATGCCGGCGAGATGCTGGATCGCGCCGGAGATACCGATCGCGACATATAGTTCCGGCGCCACCACCTTGCCGGTCTGGCCGACCTGCCAGTCGTTCGGCGCATAGCCGGCGTCGACCGCGGCGCGCGAGGCGCCGACGCCGGCGCCGAGCTTGTCGGCGAGCGGCTCGATATATTGGCAAAATTCTCGCGGCTCTGCATGGCGCGGCCGCCGGAGACGATAATCTTGGCCGAGGTCAGTTCCGGCCGGTCGCTCTTGGCGACTTCCTCGCCGACGAAGCTGGAGAGGCCAGGGTCGGCCGCCGCTGCGGCGTTTTCGACCGGCGCGCTGCCGCCGTCGCCGGCCGCGGCAAAGGTCGAGGTCCGCACCGTGATGACCTTCTTGGCGTCCTTTGATTTCACCGTCTGGATCGCGTTGCCGGCATAGATCGGCCGCTCGAAGGTGTCAGGCGAGACCACCTTGATGATCTCAGACACCTGCATCACGTCGAGCAGCGCTGCCACGCGCGGCATCACATTCTTGAAGCGCGAGGTCGCGGGCGCGACGAAGGCGTCATAGCCGGGAGCCAGCGACACGATCAGCGCGGCCAGCGGCTCGGCGAGATCGTGGGCATAGGCGGCATTGTCGGCGAGCAGCACCTTCGTCACGCCGGCGAGCCTGGACGCGTCATCGGCCGCCGCCTTGGCGTTTTCGCCGGCGACGAGCACGTGAACGTCGGCGCCGAGTGCGGCGGCCGCCGTCAGCGCCTTGTTGGTGGCGTCCTTGATCGACGCGTTATTGTGTTCGGCAATCAACAGCGTCGTCATCAGAGAACCCCGGCTTCGGTCTTGAGTTTCGAGATCAGCTCGGCGACGTCCTTGACCTTGACGCCGCCCTTGCGGCCGGGCGGTTCTGATGTCTTGAGCACTTCGAGATGCGGCGTGAGATCGACGCCGTAATCGGACGCGCTCTTGTCGTCGATCGGTTTCTTCTTCGCCTTCATGATGTTGGGCAGCGACGCGTAGCGCGGCTCGTTCAGCCGCAAATCGGTGGTCACGATCGCCGGTCCCTTCAGCTTCACGGTCTGCAGGCCGCCGTCGACCTCGCGCGTGACGTTGAAATCGGAGCCTTCGACTTCGAGCTTGGAGGCGAAGGTCGCCTGCGACCATCCGAGCAGCGCCGCCAGCATTTGGCCGGTCTGGTTCGAGTCGTCGTCGATCGCCTGCTTGCCGAGAATGATGAGGCCGGGCTTCTCCTGCTCGGCGATGGCTTTAAGAATCTTGGCGACCGCCAGCGGCTCCACATTGCCTTCGGCCTTGACGAGGATGCCGCGGTCGGCGCCCATCGCAAGACCGGTCCGGATCGTCTCCGAGGCCTGCGCCGCGCCGATCGACACCACCACCACTTCGGTCGCCTTGCCGGCTTCCTTCAGCCGCAGCGCTTCCTCGACGGCGATTTCGTCAAACGGATTCATCGACATCTTCACGTTGGCGAGTTCCACGCCCGTTCCGTCGCTCTTGACGCGGACCTTGACGTTGAAATCGACCACCCGCTTTACCGGCACAAGAACCTTCATCGATCCTCTTTCGCTTGAATTCTGGGGTTTATTGGCTGTTATCAGCTTGGGCGCGGAACCTAAAGGTCCCGCTATCGGCGGTCAACGCGCGAAAGCCAAAAATCAGCCCGGACAAGGGTACCTTAGCGGTTCTGACCGGGCACCCACAACACGTCTCCGGCCCCATTATCATTCATATGTCGGCTGGCAACGAACAGGAAATCCGACAAACGGTTCATATACTGAATGGCGGCCTCGCTGACCGGCTCCTCAGGGTTGGCGGCGAGTTCCACCATGATCCGTTCCGCCCTGCGGCATATAGTACGGGCAAGATGCAGGTATGCCGCGGCGGGGGTGCCGCCGGGCAGGACGAACGAAGTCAACGGCGCGAGGTGCTCGTTCAGGCTGTCGATGTCGCGCTCGAGCCGTTCGACCTGGCTCGAGAGCATCCGCAGCCGCTCGGCCTTGCCGTCGCGCTGGGGCACCGCGAGATCGGCGCCGAGATCGAACAGGTCGTTCTGAACCCGTCCCAGCATCGCATCGAGTTCGCGGGCCTCGCCAAGGTGCAGCCGTACCACGCCAATGGCGGCGTTGGTCTCGTCCACGGTGCCGTAGGCCGAGATGCGCAGATCGTATTTCGGGCGGCGTTCGCCGCTGCCGAGCGCCGTGGTGCCATCATCGCCAGTCCTGGTATAGATGCGGTTGAGTACGACCATTGGCGCCTTCCTTTATCCTGCCCTCATTTAGCCATCGCCCAGACCACGACCATGGTGATGACGATGGCGATGAACTGCAGCAACACCCGCAGCCGCATCAGGTTCTGCGAGCGGCTCGGCGAGCCGCCCCGCATCATGTTGACGAGGCCGAGCAGCAGCACGATGGCCACGGCCGCAACCGCGATCGGGAGGACGATCGAACTCAGAAAGGATGCCATCGGCGCTACATAACACCGCGAAGCGCCGACTGCCACACGTTCACAATCCCTCGCACAACCCTTGCACAACCGCTCGACGATCTGGCTTTTAAGCCAATAATATCAGATGCTAATCCAAGCTTAGAACCGGCCCTCCGTAGCCTGGTCGAGGTAAAGATGTGAGGTCCATTCGCTACGTCTACCTCGTCGTGATGGAGGCGTTCTATACGTTCCTCGCCGATGACGGCTGGGCGATCGCGAGTCATATCGCGCTTTCGACATTGATGGCGCTGTTCCCGTTCCTGATCGTGCTGACGTCGCTGGCCGGCTTTTTCGGCTCCAAGGAGCTGGCCGACGGGGCCGTGGGACTGTTGCTTCAAACTTGGCCCCAACAAGTCGCCGACGCGCTGGCAGGCGAAATCCACGACGTACTGACGACCACGCGCGGCGACATCCTGACCGTCGGCGCGGTGCTGGCGGTCTATTTCGCCTCCAACGGCGTCGAGGCGCTGCGGGTCGCGCTGAACCGCGCCTATTCGGTGGTCGAGCCGCGGGCGTGGTACTGGCTGCGGCTGGAATCGATCGGCTACACGCTGGTCGCCGCGGTGACGTCGCTCTTGATGGCGTTCCTGATCGTGCTCGGTCCACTGATCCTGGAGACGGCGCGCCGGCACATTCCGTTCTTTGTCGAGTCCAACGAAAGCCTTCTCACCTTCGCCCGCTACGGCATCACGATTACGGCGATGACGGTGGCGCTGTTCGTGCTGCATGCCTGGCTGCCCTGCGGCCGGCGGAGCTTTCTGCAGATCCTTCCGGGTATCGTCTTCACGATGGTGGGATCGCTGATCTCGGGCATCGTTTTCGGCCAGTATCTGGCGCGCTTCGCCAGCAACTACGTGACGATGTATGCGGGGCTTGCCTCGGTCATCATCGCGCTGGTGTTTCTGTATTTCATTTCGGCGATTTTCGTCTTTGGCGGCGAATTGAACGCGGCGATCATGAAGTCGCAGTTGCCGAAGGGGATGTCGCTTCATGCAGCGCAGTCGCCAGGGCGCGCGGAGACACAGGCTTGACCAGAAAGATATCGGCGCCGGCGGCACGCGATGCCGCCTCGTCCTCGCTGCGGCCGGAGATGCCGATGATCGGAATGCGCCCGAGCGGCGGCTGAAGCGCGCGAATGCGCGTGATCGCTTCAATGCCGTTGATGCCAGGCAGGACCATGTCCATCAGCACCGCGTCGAATGCGCCTTGCGCGATCCGCTCGGGCGCTGCCTCGCCCTGACCGATGAACTCGGCCTGGTGACCGAGCTCGGTCAGGATCGCGTTGAGGACGACGCGGCCGAACGGATTGTCCTCGACGCTGAGCAGGCGCAACGGCCGCGGCGAGCCGATCGAGACCTCGCCATCGGCGCCGGACGCCGCCGTCACGGCGTCGTCGGCGGGCGACATCACGACACTAAGGGTGAAGATAGCGCCGCCGCCCCGCCGTTGCGCCACGGCGACGTCGCCGCCCATGGCGCGCGCCAGTTGCTTGACCGAGGACAATCCCAGCCCGGCGCCGCCGAAGCGCGATGCAATGGAGACATTGGCCTGCGAGAACGGCCGGAACAGGCGCTTGATTTCGCTGAGCGTGAGGCCGATCCCGCTGTCGGAGACCTCGAATGCAACGGCGACCTTGCCTTTCGGGCTGCGCAGGGACGTGACCTGGAGCGCGACACTGCCCTGTTCGGTGAATTTCACGGCATTGTCGATCAGGTTTTCCAGTGCGGCGCGCAGGCGGACGGGATCGCCGATGGCAAATCCCGGGAGCTTTTCGGAAATAACCACCGACGACTGCAACCCCTTGGCCGCCGCGCGCCCGGTCAGCGAATCGCCGGCATTGCGGGCGAGCGTGCGCAGGTCGAAGAAGTCCTGCCGCACCTCGAGCCCGGGACCGCCGCTGCGAGCGGCGTCGACGAAGAGGGTCGCAAGGCTCGCCAGATGTTCCGCGCCCGCCTTGATGGTGTCGACCCAGCGCCGTTCGCGCTCGCCGAGCTCAGAGGTCGCCAGCAGATTGCTGATCGCCAGAATGCCGGTGAGCGGCGTGCGGACCTCGTGCGCAAACGCCGCCAGCGCGGTTTCGACCATGCCGGGGGCGGCCACGGCGGGCTTGCGCGCACCGCGCGCCTTGCCGCGGCGCTGGATACGCGCTTCTTCGCTCGCCGCTTCTTGACCGGCCGTGTGATGCGCCCGGAGCGCCGCTTTGCCGCCATGGTCCCCTTCCTCCGCCGCGACCAGCATGACACGCGGTGGCGGCCGGTGTCACGGAGACGTTTTCAACAACCCCCAGTAGTGTTACGAGACCCGTCGAGCAGACCGACGAGGCTGCGAATGTCCGCAGGCATGGCACCTTGTCTACGCAATTCGCGCAAGGCCGTGGCTTGCGTCGATTTCGACAGCTTGTTTCCCGACGCATCTTCGATGAGCCGGTGATGCCGATAAACCGGTTGCGGGATACCGAGCAACTGCTGCAACAAGAGGTGCACGCTCGTCGACCAGAACAGGTCCCTGCCCCGCACCACGTCGGTAACGCCCTGCAAGGCGTCGTCGATCACAACGGACAGATGATAGCTGGTTGGCGTCTCCTTGCGCGCGAGAATGACGTCGCCCCAGGCTTCGGGTTGGGCGACCACGACACCGGTCTCACCATCAGGACCTTCGCCATGTTCGATCCACGTGAGTGGATCTCGTACGCGCGCGGGCCGCCGCCATGTCGAGCCGCAGCGCGTAAGGCATGCCCTGCTCGATCAGCCGGCTGCGTTGGTTCGGCGGCAGCGATTTCGCGGCGCCCGGATAGAGCGGCGCGCCGTCAGGATCGCGCGGCCATGGCGCACAGGCCTCGCGTTGCGCCACCAGACGGGCGATTTCCGCGCGGCTCTCGAAGCTCGGATAGATCAGGCCCAAGCCTGCCAGTTTTTCGACCGCCTCCCGGTAGCGCGCGAAATGTTCCGATTGCCGCCGCACCGGCGTTTCCCAGGATATCCCCAGCCAGGCGAGGTCTTCGTAGATTGCCGTCTCGAATTCCGGCCGGCACCTGGTCGCATCGATGTCCTCGATCCGCAGCAGGAATCTCCCGCCGGCCCGGCGCGCGAGGTCGAAATTCAGCAGCGCCGAATAGGCGTGGCCGAGATGGAGGTAGCCGTTCGGGCTCGGCGCGAATCGGAAAACGGGTGGCGGCATGACAATGTTCTCGTCATGCCCGGGCTTGTCCCGGGCATCCACGTCTTCGGTGCCTCATGACAGGTATGTCAAGCCTCGATCGGCGTGATGCGCAACCGTGTCCCACTCATTTGCTATAACTAAGAATGCCGTGCGATTGAAAAGAGAAGACGTGGATGGCCGGGCATAGGCGAGCGCAAGCGACGCTGTCCTTCAGACGGCTATGCCCGGCCATGACGACCGAGAGAGTTTTGAGCGAGCAATGACCATCCACCTCAGCAGCCAGTCCGACCTCGAAGACGCCGTCCTCGCGCTGGTCAAGCAGGATGCGCGCCTGCAGCCGATTTTCGAGCTGACGGGCATGCCGGCGCTGCGGCAGCGCGAGCCGGGTTTTGCTGGGCTGGCGGCGATCGTGTGCGGCCAGCAATTATCCACAGCCAGTGCTGCGGCGATCTGGGCGCGGCTGGTGGCCGCGTTCGATCCGTTCGACCATGATTCCATCCGAAAGGCCCGCGCCGACCGCCTCGGCCGTCTCGGGCTTTCGGCCGCCAAGATCAAGACGCTGAAGAATATCGCGCGCGAACTCGCCGCCGAGCGGCTCAATCTCGACGTGCTGGCGGAAGAGGACGCCGACGCGGCGCATCATACGCTGACCGCGCTGCACGGCATCGGCCCGTGGACCGCCGACGTCTACCTGCTGTTCTGTCTCGGCCATGGCGACGCCTGGCCGGCGGGCGATATCGCCATACAGGAGGCGATCAAGATCGGGCTCGGCCTGAAGACCCGCCCTAATGCCAAGCAGATGGTGCCCTTGGCCGAACCGTGGCGCCCGCTACGCGGCGCGGCGGCGCATTTGTGGTGGAGTTATTATCGTGTGCTGAAAAAGCGCGAGGGCGTGCTCGCCGACAAACTCAGCCCCGTAGTCGTACCCGATCCTCCCGCGCGGAAGCCGTGACGAAATCGATCACGGCGCGTACCGCCGGAAGCTCGACGAGATCGGGGTGCGCCAGCAGCCAGATATCAGCCACGCTGGTGAGCTTCTGTGGCGCGACGCGGACGAGATCCGGATAGGCGGCTGCGACAAAACACGACAGCGTCGAAATCCCCAGGCCCGCACGCGCAGCGGCGAGCATGTCGCCCTGCGACGAACACCGCATCACCGTCGACCCCTGCCGCGCGATCGCGTCGCTCCAGCGCGCCAGCCGCTCGTTGGAGGCACGGTCGGCGAAGCCGATCACGCTGTGGCCCTTCCATTCGTCGCGCCGTTCCGGCAGCCGCCGCCGCGCGGCGTAGTCGCGCGAGGCGTAGAAGCCGGTGCCGAGGCGGCCGATCTTGCGGCCGATCAAATTCTCTTCGCCGCTATCGACCGGCCGCAACACGACATCGGCCCCGCGGCGGCGCACGCTGGCCGGATAGGGATGGGTGATGATCTCAAGCTGGATATGGTCATGCGCGCGCAGGAACGGACCGAGCTTCGGCATCAGCCAGTGCGAGGCGAGCGTCGAGCCAATCGACAGCTTGACGACGCCGCGCGCCTGCGCCCCGTCGCCGACACCGCGGCTTCCGCACGCAGCGCCGCCGCCGCCATTGCCTCGACGTGCTCGCGAAACTTGTGGCCCTGTGAGGTCAGCGAAAGGCCGTCGTTGGAGCGCGCGAACAGGGGAATGCCGAGCTGGCCTTCCAGCTCGGCGATCTTGCGGCCGACCGTCGGATGGCTGGAGCGCAACTGCCGCGCGGCGGCGGCGAAGCTGCGGGTCTCGGCCACCGCGATGAAGGTTTTGCACAGGTCCCAGTCCATCGGCTCCTCCTCCCAATCGCGCCGGCCCGCGGCATGTTCATTCCTGATGGATCGCCTGTTCAATATTGAACGGCTGGGGCCTGTCGTCCAGCCCTATAATGGATCCCAACAAGTAGCGCGCGGCCGGCGGCTTCGCCCCGACCCGACGTTCTCAAATCAACATTAATCGACGCGTCCCGGCACCGCCGGCTTTGCGTTGCAAAGGGAGAGACCGAATGCCGTTGCCCGCTTCGCTTGCCGATACACTCGAACTGCCGGTGGTCGGCTCGCCGCTGTTTATCGTCTCCGGACCGGAACTCGTGATCGCCCAGTGCAAGGCCGGCATCGTCGGCTCATTCCCCGCGCTGAACGCGCGTCCCGTGGAGAAGCTCGACGAGTGGCTGACGCGCATCGAGAACGAACTCGGCGAGTACAAGGCGCTGCATCCGGGGAAGAAGGTCGCGCCCTACGCGGTCAACCAGATCTGCCACGCTTCCAACGACCGGCTGATGAAGGACATGGAGACCTGCGTGAAGCACAAGGTGCCCATTATCATCACCTCGCTGCGGCCGCCGATCGAAATCGTCGAGGCCGCGCATTCCTATGGCGGCGCGGTTTTCCATGACGTGATCAACGTCAAGCATGCGCGGAAAGCCGCCGACCATGGCGTCGACGGTCTCATTCTGGTCTGCGCCGGCGCCGGCGGCCACGCCGGCACGCTGTCGCCGTTCGCACTGCTGCGCGAGGTCAAGCAGTGGTTCAAGGGCACCGTCCTGCTGTCGGGTGCGATCTCCGATGGCTGGGGTATCGCGTCGGCGCTCGCGCTCGGCGCCGACATGGCCTACATGGGCACGCGCTTCATCGCGACCGCAGAAGCCAACGCCGATCCGGCCTACAAGGCAGCCCTGGTCGAGCACGCGGCGCACGACATCGTCTACTCGAACCTGTTCACCGGCGTGCACGGCAACTATCTCGGCCCTCGATCGTGGCCGCAGGCCTCGATCCCGCCAATCTGCCGCTCAGCGACAAGTCGAAGATGAATTTCGGCTCCGGCGGCAACACCAAGGCCAAGGCGTGGCGCGACATCTGGGGCTCGGGCCAGGGCATCGGCCAGATCGCCGACGCGCCGCCGGTCGCCGAACTGGTCGAACGCCTCAAGTACGAGTTCACCGAGGCCAGCAGCGACTTTCTGAATCGAGCGCGCGCCTAAGACGCGCCGGTTTCAGCAGCAGCGAACTATCAAACAAACAAAACAGAGGGATGGAAACAATGAGAGTGTCACGACCCTTATTGACGATTGCATTGGCGTTGTTGGCAAGCACGGTCGCTCTCGCCGAGGGCGCCAAGGACGAAATCCGCATCGGGCAGACGCTGCCCTATAGCGGGCCGGCATCCGGCTTCGGCATCATCGGCCGGGCGCAGGAGGCCTATTTCGAAAAGATCAACGCGGAGGGCGGCATCAATGGCCGCAAGATCAAGTTCATCAGCCTCGATGATGCATACTCGCCTCCCAAGACGGTCGAGCAGACGCGCAAGCTGGTCGAACAGGAAGAAGTGCAGCTGATGTTCGGCTCGCTCGGGACCGCCACCAACAATGCGGTGCATCGCTACCTCAACAGCAAGAAGGTGCCGCAGCTCTTTGTGCTCAGCGGGGCGAACAAATGGGCCGACCCGAAGAATTTCCGCTGGACCATGCCGGGAATGGCGGCCTACCAGTCCGAAGGCGTCGTCTATGCCAAGCATATCCTGCGGACCAAGCCTGACGCCAAAATCGCCATCCTCTCCCAGAACGACGACTTCGGCCGCGATTACGTCGCCGGCTTCAAGCGCGGTCTGGGCGACAAGGCCGCGACCATGATCGTGTCGGAAGCAACCTACGAAACCAGCGCGCCGACCATCAGCTCGCAGCTCGCGACCCTGAAAGCCTCCGGGGCCAACGCGATGTTCGGCGTCGTGCTCGGCAAATTCACCTCGCAGATGATCAAGGGCGTCACCGAGATCAACTGGAAGCCGGATCTGTTCTTCGTGCCGACCTCGGCGTCATCGATCTCGTTCCTGGAACCGGCTGGCCTCGACAACGCCGTCGGCCTGATTTCGTCGAGCAACGTGAAGGACACGCTGGACGCGCAATGGGCCAACGATCCCGGCGTGAAGGAATATTTCGCCTTCATGAAGCAGTATCTGCCGAATGCGGACTTGACCACTTCGAACTACGCTGCCGGATATCACTATGCGAACCTCATGGTGAAAGTTCTGACAGCCTGCAAGGACGATCTCAGCCGCGAGAACATCATGAAACAGGCGGCGTCGCTGCGCGAGGTGCCGCTGCCGCTGTTGTTGCCGGGCATCACGGTATCGACCGACGCCGAGGACTACCTGCCGTTCCAGCAATTGCGCTTGCGTCGCTTCGACGGCAAGAGCTGGGTCGGCTTCGGAGAAATTCTGGACGACCGAGAGGAAAAATGACATCGATCATCAGCGGCGAACGCCAGATCAGCTATCCCGAGATCCACGCCCGCATCGCGCGGGCGGCGGCAGGCTTCAGGTCGCTCGGCATCAGTGGCGGCGTGCCCGTCGGCATGATGCTGCGCAACGATTTTGCGTTCTTCGAAGTCTCGGGCGCGGCTGCGGCGCTGGGCAGCCCCGTGGTGCCGATCAACTGGCATCTGAAGGCCGAGGAAGTCGCCTACATCCTGGCCGACAGCGGCGCCAAATCCTGGTCTGCCACGCCGACCTGCTGCCGCAGATCCGCCATGGCCTGCCCGCCGATGTGCGGCTCTTGGTGGTGACGACGCCGC
This sequence comes from Bradyrhizobium sp. RDT10, assembly GCA_044772375.2. GTDB lineage: Bacteria > Pseudomonadota > Alphaproteobacteria > Rhizobiales > Xanthobacteraceae > Bradyrhizobium. The sequence continues at coordinate 51,619 of CP187939.1, read as the reverse complement.
CGGAAATCGCCGTCGCCTTCAACGTATCAGCCGCGCTGACGCAAGTCCCCGGCGGCATGACCGACTGGGACTGCTGGCGCGACACGCATGCGGCATTGCAGGAGCCGGCGATCGGCAGCGCACCGATGTTCTATACGTCGGGCACGACCGGCCTCCCCAAGGGCGTGCGCCGCAAGCCGATGACGCCGGAACAGGCCGCGGCCTCGGCGCGCGTCGGCGGCATCGCTTATGGCGTCAAGCCGAACGAGGATCAGGTCATCCTGATGAACGGCCCGATGTACCATTCGGCGCCGAACTCCTATGGCATGCTGGCGTTCCGCAGCGGCTGCACAATCGTGCTCGAACCGCGTTTCGATCCCGAGGACATGCTGCAACTGATCGAACGTCATCGTGTCACCCACATGCACATGGTGCCGACGATGTTCGTGCGCCTGCTGCGGCTGCCGGATGAAATCAAGCAACGTTATGATCTGTCATCGCTGCGCTTCATCGTGCACGGCGCGGCACCCTGCCCGCCGCAGGTCAAGCGCGCCATGATCGAGTGGTGGGGCCCAGTCATCAACGAATACTTCGGCTCGACCGAAACCGGCATTCCGGTGTGGCATTCGGCCGAGGAGGCACTGGCAAAACCCGGCACCGTCGGCCGCGTGATCGAAGGCGGCGTGGTGAAGATTTTCCGCCCGGACGGCGAATTGTGTGCCGTCAACGAGCCGGGTGAAATCTTCATGCGGCAGATGTCGGTGCCGGATTTCGACTATCACGGCAAGGCCGAGGCGCGCGCGGAAGCCGGTCGCGACGGCCTCGTCAGCGTCGGCGACGTCGGCTATCTCGACGAAGACGGCTACCTGTTCCTGTGCGACCGCAAGCGCGACATGGTGATCTCGGGCGGCGTCAACATCTATCCGGCGGAAATCGAGAACGCGCTGATCGGCATGGACGGCGTGCGCGACTGCGCGGTGTTCGGCGTTCCCGACGACGAATTCGGCGAGCGGCTGTTTGCCTGCATCGAGCCGGGAGCGAATGCCGCGCTGTCACCGGCCGCGGTGCAGGAGTTTTTGCGCGGACGTCTCGCCAACTTCAAGGTGCCGAAGGACATCCAGTTCATGGACGCGATGCCACGCGAAGCCACAGGAAGATCTTCAAGCGCAAGCTGCGCGATCTGTATGCCGAAGGCCGGCTGCGGGCGTTGGCGTGATCCGCCATCTCCGCGTCATGGCCGGCCAAAAGCGCGAAGCGCGTCTTCGCGCTAGACGTCCCGGCCATCCACGTTCTTCGTAGCGCCGCAGAAGCAAGTCGTGGATGCCCGGGTCAAGCCCGGGCATGACGAAAATCGGAGTGTCATCGCGACCGAACACTGTTTTAAACATCATTGCTGTTGCAAAACGGTCATCGGATGGCGCAAAGATCGCTGCATGTGAAGCGCAGGGATCGAAACAATGCCGTCCACCGATTTCGTCGTCGCCCGCAACGACCTGCAACAATGCAAGGCGATCGAAAAGCCACTGCCCGACGCGGCCGCGCTGCCCGATGACGCGCTGCTGGTGAAGGTCACGCGCTTCGCCTTCACCGCCAACAACATTACCTATGCCGTGCTCGGCGATCACCTGAAGTATTGGCAGCTATTCCCGGCGCCCGAAGGTTTCGGCAACGTTCCGGTATGGGGATTTGGCGAAGTGATTGCCTCAAGGTATCCCGGCATCACCGAGGGTGAAATCCTGTTCGGCTATTTTCCGATGTCGACGCATCTCGTCATCGAGGCAACCGATGTCTCCAAGCGCGGCCTGCGCGACGCTGCCGCGCACCGCCAAGGCGTGGCCCCGGTCTATAACGCCTACGCGCGCGTCAGTGGCGATCCGGCCTTCGCCGGCAGGCAGGGCGACTATCAGGCGCTGCTGCGGCCACTGTTCATGCTGTCATTCCTGGTCGATGATTTCCTCGCCGAGAATGAATTCTATGGCGCGAAAAGCGTGATGCTTTCCTCCGCCTCCAGCAAGACTGCTTACGGTCTCGCGCACCTCCTGCATGCGAGGGGCAACGGCATCAAGGTGATCGGCTTGACCTCGGCGGGCAACACCGGCTTCGTCAAATCGCTCGGCTGCTACGACGAGGTCGTGACCTATGACAACGTAAGCTCGCTACCGACGAGTTCCGCGGTCGCGTATGTCGATATGGCGGGCAACAGCCCGTTGCGTGCGACGTTGCACCGGCACTTCGGTGAGCAAATGAAATACAGTGGAATCATTGGGCTCACGCATCGCAAGTCATCGCCTGGTGAACCGGCGCAGGCACTGCCGGGCGCAAAACCTCAATTTTTCTTCGCGCCGGACCAGATCCGCAAGCGGGCGAAGGAATGGGGACCGGGCGGTGTCGACAAGCGGTTTGGCGCTGCATGGTCCACCTTCGCCCCGAAGTTGGATCAATGGGTGAAGGTAAATGAGAGCCGCGGGCCGGCGGCGGTGCAGCGGGCCTATCTCGACACTCTGAATGGCCGCGTGCCGCCGGATCAGGGGCTTATCCTGTCGCTCTCGGAATAGCCGGCATCCCGTCGCGCCCTTTCTGCGCCTTCCCGAATGGGTATAGGCTCGCCAAGGAACGAGCCGCACAGACGGCCGGAGACGGGAAACGCCCATGCTCGACAGGACGGACGACAGTTCGGTAGCCGCCGACAATTGGCTCGCGCAGTTTGAGGAAGCGCTGGCGAAGCCCGACAGCGGCCTGCTGAAGACCCTGTTCCACCCCGACAGCTACTGGCGCGACGTGCTGGCGCTGAGCTGGAACATCCAGACCGTCAACGGCAGAGACGCCATCCTGAAAGCCCTACCGCCGCTGGCCCGCAGCGCGGGACCGAGCGGCTTCGCCATCGCCCCCGGTCGCGCCGCACCGCGCAAGGTGATGCGCGCCGGCACCAACGCGATCGAGGCCATTTTCAAGTTCGAGACCAAAATCGGGCGTGGCAGCGGCATCATCCGCCTGATCCCCGATGTGGACGATGGCAACCGGCTGAAAGCCTGGACGCTCTTGACCGAACTTGGCGAGCTGAAGGGTTTCGAGGAGCAACTCGGCGTCAACCGCCCGCGCGGCAATGCCTATTCGCGCGATTTTCGTGGGCCCAACTGGCTCGATCTGCGCAAGGCCTCCACCGAATATGCCGACCGCGATCCGACTGTGCTTGTCATCGGCGGCGGGCAATCCGGGCTCTCCATTGCCGCGCGGCTGAAGCAACTGAACGTCGATACGCTGATCGTCGATCGCGAAAAGCGCATCGGCGACAACTGGCGCAAGCGCTACCATGCGCTGACGCTGCATAATCAAGTGCAGGTCAACCACCTGCCCTATCTGCATTTCCCGCCGAACTGGCCGACCTACATTCCGAAGGACAAGCTCGCCAACTGGTTCGAAGCCTATGTCGAGGCCATGGAGCTGAATTTTTGGACCGAGACCGAGTTCGAGGGCGGCAGCTACAATGAGAAGGAAGGCCGCTGGACGGTGACGCTGCGCTGCGCCGACGGCTCCAAGCGCACCATGCATCCGCGCCACGTCGTACTGGCAACCGGCGTCAGCGGCATCCCGAGCGTGCCTGATATCCCGGGGCTAAAGGATTTCGCAGGCAAGGTGATGCATTCGAGCCAGTATGATGACGGCGAGAACTGGAAGGGCAAGCGCGCCATCGTGGTCGGCACCGGCAACAGCGGCCACGACATCGCGCAGGATCTGTATTCGAGCGGCGCTGAGGTCACGCTGTTTCAGCGCTCGTCCACGCTGGTGGTCAGCATCGAGCCATCGGCGCAACTGGTCTATGCGCCCTATAATGAAGGCACGCTCGAGGACAACGACCTGATCGCGACCTCGATGCCGCTGAAGCTGGCGCGCAAGAGCCACGCGCTGACGGCGGAAAAATCCAAGGCGCTCGACAAGGAATTGCTCGACGGCCTGGAGCGGGTCGGCTTCAAGCTCGATTTCGGCGAAGACAACACCGGCTGGCAATTCAAATATCTCACCCGCGGCGGCGGATATTATTTCAACGTCGGCTGCTCCGACCTGATCGTGAAGGGCGACATCGCACTAAGGCAGTTCGCCGATCTCGACACGTTCACGGCTGCCGGTGCCAGAATGAAAGGCGGCGAGAGCGTTGCCGCCGATCTCATCGTGCTGGCGACCGGCTACAGGCGCCAGGAAGAATTGGTGCGCAAGCTGTTCGGCGAAGCTGTCGAGAAGCGCGTCGGCACGATCTGGGGATTCGGCGAGGAGCAGGAGCTGCGCAACATGTACACCCGCACCGGCCAGCCCGGCCTCTGGCTGATCGCCGGCGGCCTCGCGCAATGCCGCATCGGCTCAAAGCACTTAGCCCTGCAGATCAAGGCGATCGAGGAAGGGCTGTTGCCGCGAGGCCCATCAGTTCCGTCTCGCGATCCCTGATTTGGCGGACAACGAAGGCTTCCGCGCGGCGCCAGGCCTCGTCATTGTCGCCGCGGAAGCTGACGAGGCGATCGAACACCACCTTCCGTGCCTTCACGTCGATAATGTCGAATTTCGCCCATTGCACCAGGGTGCTCATCTTTTGAACGCTGCCGATCAGGAGAATGTCGGCGCCGGCCGCCTGCGCCTTGCCGAGCAACTGACTGGTAGTGAGGTCGCCGACCGAACAGGCGTTCGGCGGACAATCGAGATCGGCGCTTCGCAGCTTTCCGCCCGCTGCCAGATCGGTACGCAGCGAAGCTTCGAAAGCGCGCAGGCGCCGCAAATGGTCGGCGGTTTGGTCGATGACCTCGCCCGAGGTGTCGATATATTCGATTCCGGCGACCGCGAACACGAGCGGCTTGTCCTGCGCCCGCTCCAGCAGACGGTTCTGGATCAGCCACCGCGCCCCGCGGCTCCAGGCCACGTTGGCGCCCATGCGCAGGTCGGTCTGCTCGACCGCGACGATCGCCCCGGACCTGGCGTCGCGAAGCTTGAAGGTGACCGCGTATTCCGTTCGGGTGATCCGCGTGACGATCCCGATCATCGACTGATCGGCGCCGAGGCCGGCGGCGATCCCGGCTTCGCAGCCGTCGCAATCCCGCAACTTGCCGGCTTTCGCCACCGGGTCATTCACCGCGCTGACGTCGACCAGTTGGTAGCGCCCGGATGCCGCGACCAGCCGACGGGCTTCCTCGGTCGAAAGCCGTAATTGCTCGCGGTCGATCTCATCAGGGGGAACGTAGGCGGCCGCGGCGCTGAAATCCTCCAGTTCGAACGGAAAGACCGCAATTTTGATCGGAGGCGATGCGACCGCCTCAGTGGCGCCGGCCGCCGCGAGCGCTGCAAGCACAATTGCCGGCGCGAGGACAAGGGCGATGTAGCGCATGGATCACCTCGGAACTGCCTTACTCCTCGCGATATCGCCCGATCTGCTGCCGTACCGAAACGGCTGCTTTCCCTGAAACGACCGGGTGAAATACCCGATCTTGTCCTGCCCGGCTTTCTTATCCACGAAATTTGCCTCAATATTCGAAGCCATTGGGAGGAATCTTGGGGAGGAAGCTTGCGACAGGCATCCAACTCCGTGGCGAGCCGCCCGCCCGCCATCGATCTGAAGCTGCGGCTGGCGTTACGCGTCGCGGCGCTCGCGGCCATTTGCTTCATCGCCGTCGCGGCCTACGCCTTGTTTGACAGCGACCGCGTCGCGAAAGCCAAAGCGAGCCGTATTGCCGAGATCGTGGCCCGGGATATCTCGTTGCAGCAATCGCAGGCGCAATGGCTCTCCGTGTCCATCAACACAACGCCGGATTTGCAGGGGATCGCGGCGCTGATGGAGCCGGGCCTTTGCATTGCCTACCGCGACAACGCCGGCGCATTTCGGCAAGGAGTCTGCAGCGGCGCGCCCGCCGACGAAATCGCCGCGCCCGAAGTCTTCGCATCGGTCTACCGCGCCATCTTTCGTCCAGGTGAACCGGTCTCGATGCCGGTCCTTGTGGCGGGCAGCGCCCGGGGCACGGCCGTCGCGACCTTCGACCCCGCCACCCAGATCGGCCAGAGCTGGCGCGAAGCGAGCCGGCTGCTCTCCATCATGGCGTTTGCGCTGACAGGGCTTTGTGTCGCGGTCTATGCCGCGCTGGCGCGCGTGCTGCGGCCGACCCGGATCATCGGCGCAGGACTGCGGCAACTGGCGGCGAACGATCTTTCCGCGCGCCTGCCCCGTTTCGATCTCGCGGAACTGTCTGTTATCTCCGGCGTCTTCAACACCCTTGCCCAGCGGCTGCAGACCACCCTCGCCGAACGCAACGCCTTGACGCGCAAGCTGATCGAAGTGCAGGACGAGGAGCGGCGCCATCTTGCACGCGAGTTGCACGATGAATTCGGCCAATCGCTTTCCGCCATCGCGGCGCAGGCCGCCGCGGCCGCCCATACCGCGGAGCGCGAATGCCCGCCGCTCTACGAGGAATGCCGGAGTATCTCGCGCACGACGGCGCATATGATGGGAACCCTGCGCGGCGCGCTGGTGCGCCTGCGTCCGCACGATGTCGAGGAACTCGGCCTCACCCTCAGCCTCGAAAGCCTGGTTGCGAGCTGGAATGGTTTTGAGAAGGGCCGCACCCGCTTTGAGATTGCCGTCAGTGGCGAGGCCGACGATCTGCCGCCCGGTGTCGGCGCCAGTCTTTACCGGATCGCGCAGGAGGCCATCACCAATGCGGCAAGCACGCGCACGCCAGGCACGTGCAATTGCGTCTCGAAGCCGGAGACGCCGACATCGTCCTGACCGTCGAGGACGACGGCGAAGCGGCCGGCGCCAGTCCCACGCCGAAAGCCGGCATGGGGCTGCTTGGCATGCAGGAGCGGGTGGTTTCACTCGGAGGGACCTTGCAATTCGAGCGGCGAGAGGCGGGCGGCGCCCGGCTTGTCGCGCGCATTCCACCCTGCGGGTGGAGCCTTAGACATGGCAGCCTTAGACTTGGCGGACGCCGCTGGCCGTACGCGCGTGATGCTGGTGGACGACCATGCCATCGTGCGCGAGGGCTATCGCTCGCTGTTGCAGAAGCAGGATCGCCTGCAAGTCGTCGCCGAAGCTGATAACGGAGCCGACGCCTATCGCGTCTACAAGGAAGCCAAGCCCGACCTCGTCATCATGGATCTGTCGATGCCCGGCATTGGCGGGGTCGAGGCCATCAGGCGTATCCGGCAATGGGACAGGTCCGCGCGCATCCTCGTCTTCACGATGCACCAGAGCGCCGCCTACGCGATCCAGGCGATCAAAGCGGGCGCACGCGGCTTTGTCACCAAAAGCAACCCGCCCGATGCGCTGCTGCGCGCGATTGCCGAGGTCATGGCCGGACGCATCGCGCTCAGCCCCGACATCGACCACGAACTCGCCATCAACCGGCTCGCCGACGAGCCTTCGGCGATCGACGCACTAAGCCCACGGGAATTCGAAATCCTGCGCATGCTGCTGGCGGAGAAATCCGTGGATGAGATCGCAAGCACGCTGCATATCAGCGTCAAGACCGCGGCCAACACCCGCTATCAGATCCGCACCAAGCTCAGCGTCGCCTCCGATATCGAATTGGTCCGCCTGGCGCTTCGCCAGCGCATCATCGCGGCGGAGGATATGGAGGGATAGACCAGAAGAAACGTGCCATGCGCAAATCCCTCTCGTGCTTCGGACAGGTCTCTGCGACACTCCCGCCAACAAATATAGATGGGGAGAAACGCATGCCGGCTATTCTCGGCTCGGGCGAGCATCGTTACCGCGTGGTGGAGAACTGGGCAAAACTGCCTGACGGATGGAGCCTGACTGACGCTGCTTCCGTCGCGGTCGACAGCAAGGACCGCATCTATGTCTTCAACCGCGGCGACCATCCGATGGTGGTGCTGGACCGCGACGGCAATTTCATCACCAGCTGGGGCGAAGGCCTGTTCAACCGCGCGCACGGTTTGCACATCGACGCCGACGACAATCTCTATTGCACCGATGACGGCGACCACACCGTGCGCAAGTGCACGACCGACGGCAAGGTGCTGCTGACCATCGGCATTCCGAACAAGCCGGCACCGTTCATGAGCGGCGAGCCGTTCCACCGCTGCACCCATACGGCGCTGTCGCCGCAGGGCGAGATCTACGTTTCCGACGGCTATGGCAATGCCTGCGTCCACAAATATTCGCCGGACGGAAAGCTGCTGAAAACCTGGGGCGAGCCCGGCACCGATCCCGGCCAGTTCAACATCGTCCACAACATCGCGACCGATGCCGACGGCTGGGTCTATGTCGCCGACCGCGAGAACCACCGCGTGCAGGTGTTCGACGGCAACGGCAAATACGAGACGCAGTGGAACTTTCTGCACCGGCCCTGCGCGCTGTGTTGCTGCGGCGGCAAGCAGCCAAATTTCATTATCGGCGAGCTCGGCCCCGGCATGGCGGTCAATCGCAAGGTGCCTAATCTCGGCCCAAGGCTCTCGATCGTCGACGCCAAGGGCAACCGCATAGCCCGGCTCGGCGGCGAGAACGGCCCGGGGCTGGAGGCCGGAAAATTCCTCGCCCCGCACGGCATCGCGATGGATCTCGAAGGGCGACATCTATGTCGGCGAAGTCGGCGTCACCGACTGGAAGACCAGTTTTCCGGACACACCGATGCCGCCGGAGGTTCGGGTGAGCCGCTGCCTGCAGAAGCTGGAGAAGATTTAGACGGAAGGGCGGGATCGGCTTCGCCCGTCGAACAAATTGTGCTCACGGGCAAGGCCCTCTCCAACGATATCGAAGAAGGCGCGGACCCGTGCGGTTCGTCTGAGGTCAGCGTGGGTCACGATCCATAGTTCACCAGCCAGATCCGGCACCGGATCAGGCAGCGCGCGGGCGAGATCAGAATCTTCGTCGCCGAGATAACAGGGAAGCAGCGCAAGACCGATGCCGGCCTTCGCGGCGATGAACTGATTGACGAGGCTGTTGGTCCGATAAACGAAGGCGTCATCCGGCACCGTTCGATTTAGCCAATCCGCAGCCATGATGCCGACCGCCGCATCCTCCCATCCGATCAGCGCGTGGCCGCCGAGATCTTCCGGGGATAAAACGGTGCCGCCTCGCTCTTCGAGATAGCGAACAGCGCCGTAGACGGTCCATGCGACATCGGCGAGCTTGCGGCCCCAGAGATCGCCCTCCTTCGGCCGCATCGGACGAAGCGCGATATCCGCCTCGCGGCGCGAGAGGCTGAGGACGCGGTTGTCGATCACGAGCTCGACGATGATGCCGGGATGGCTTTGCCGAAACCTTGCGAGGTGACTGGTCAGCTTACGATACGCGAGCGTCTCCGAGGAGGTTACGCGCAAGCGGCCGGAGAGGCGGTGATCCCGGCCGGCAATGTCGCGGTCGATGGCGAGCGCCTCGTCTTCCATGCGCTCCGCCGCTGCCGCCATCCGCTCGCCCGCCGGTGTCGCCTGGTACGCCCCGCCCGGAAGCCGCTCGAACAGGCGAACGCCAAGCCTCGTTTCCAGGGCATTCAGGCGCCGGAACGCGGTCGAATGGTCGATATCTAGCGCTTTGGCGGCGCCGGTCAGGCTGCTTGCCCGATGCACCGCCAACACGAGTTGGGGCTCGTTCCAGTCCTCCATGGCTGCACAGCTATGGGTCCCTTGCAGTTTCGCAAGTGACGCTGGCGCAATTCCAACGTGCTTTCCGTTCCGCCAGATCCTACCTATCGGAAACAGGAAGCGAGATGAGGAGACAGGCGATGCCATTCCGGCTTTTGCACCGAAGCGTAACGCCGCAGCCTCAGCGCGATGATCGATCAACCTTCAACACGGGAGTTGAGAAATGGGTGCTCCGTCCCCCGAACTTTGCAATCTATGGCTGGCACGCGCGTTCAATGCGCAGGACGTTGACGCCGCGGCGGCGATGTACCACCCCGACGCCTCGATCGTTCAGGTCGACGAAGTCCATGGCGGCAGCAGCATTGCGCGCGGCTCCGACGGCATCCGCAAGACGATGGCCGCCTATGTCGGGTTGAAGCCGCACATGGATGTCGTGACCCATCACACAACGGTCTCCGGCGACTTCGCGATGACGCGGTCGCAATGGCTGATCAAGGGCATCGGCGAAGACGGCAAGCCGACCGAGGTGCATCACCACGGCATGGAGGTTCACCGCCGGTTGCCCGACGGCACCTGGGTGTTCTTCATGGATCATCCCTTCGGTGCCGATCCGGACTGGGCGGTCGAAGCCCCGCCGCACACCGAATAGTCCAGCCCGGGATACTCAAGCCTGTGCAAGCCATCCGGAGGATTCGACAATGCAAGAACTTGCAACGCTCGCCAGCATCGTCGCCGCGCTCAGCGTCGGGGTGATCAGCCCCGGGCCCAGCTTCGTGATGGTGGCCCGCATGGCTGTCGCATCAAGCAGAATCCGGACGCTTGCCACAGCGCTGGGTATGGGCGCAGGAGGCGCCAGGCGCCGTCATGTTCGCTCTCGGCCTGAAGCTCGTGACGAGCGCTGCCAAACCGTAGACGCCGGTCAAGATACCCGGCTTTGTCATTCACGTCTCTTGTGTGAAGCTGCCGGGAAATGAGCGCCTGTTGGTCAGAACGCCCGGCGCTAATGCGTGGCCCAAGGCGCCGAATCGCCAGCCCCAATCGCCGTATCACGATCGATTGACCGCGAAAGGCCTCCGCGGAGCAAGGAACCGAGGCGATTTCCGGGACACGGCCTCCGCAGGCGCGTTCCCTTTGCTGGATAAGGCCCGGAACGCTCTTCACAATCCCGTCACGCTGCCTGTAGTATGCAAGGCGCATGCTGCTTCGCAGCTAACAAGGGGGTCAGGAGCGTTACTTGAACGCACATGTCTCGCAGGGCGGATGGCCGGTACTGGTGCTGAACGCGGATTTCCGGCCGCTGAGTTACTACCCGCTGTCTCTCTGGTCGTGGCAGGACGCGATCAAGGCGGTGTTTCTCGATCGCGTCAATATCGTCGCGCATTACGACCGCGCGGTGCACAGCCCGAGCTTCGAGATCCAGCTTCCGAGCGTGGTTTCGCTGAAGTCGTTCGTCAAGCCGACCACGCATCCCGCTTTCACCCGGTTCAACGTCTTCCTGCGCGACCGCTTCGTCTGCCAGTACTGCCACGCGCATGACGACCTCACCTTCGATCACATCATCCCGCGCAGCAAGGGCGGCCAGACCACCTGGGAGAATGTGGTCGCGGCCTGTTCGCCGTGCAATCTGCGCAAGGGCAATCTGACGCCGCAACAGGCGCGGATGTTTCCGAGACAACACCCGTTCGCGCCGACGGTGCATCAGCTGCATCGGAATGGCCGATTGTTTCCGCCGAACTATCTGCACGATAGCTGGCTGGATTATTTGTACTGGGACACCGAGCTCGATCCGTAGGATCTCGCGCAACGGATTTATCGCACCATCCATCGGTTGGCCTTCGGTTCGAGCCGGCAACGACATCAACGCAAATGCGTTCCGTCCCCGAAGGCACACGCGCCATAGTGAAATTGAATCTCCGGTGATCGGCGCGCCATTGCGGGCCCGCCAGTCACCTTGCGGCTTGTTTAGATTTGATAGTCCATGTCGGCCATGCTCGCGCCCGGAGCTGTCGGCGGCGCTTTCTTCTTCGGGAGTTCAGCGACCATTGCCTCCGTGGTAACCAGCAGGCCCGCCACCGAAGCGGCGTCCTCAAGTGCCGTGCGCACCACCTTGGTGGGATCAATGATGCCCTTTGACATGAGGTTACAGAACTCACCCGTCTGGGCATCAAATCCGAAGGCGTATGTGTCCTTGTCCAGGATCTGTCCGACCACGAGCGAGCCATCCTCGCCCGCGTTGATGGCGATCTGGCGCGTCGGCCACGACAGCGCTTTCTTCACGATCTCGACGCCGTAGCGCTCATCCTCGTTGGCCGCTTTCAGCCTATCGAGCGCCTTCCCGGCACGCAGCAGGGGAACGCCGCCGCCGGGCAAAATGCCTTCCTCGACTGCAGCGCGGGTGGCATGCAGCGCGTCGTCGACGCGATCCTTGCGCTCCTTCACCTCGACTTCGGTGGCCCCGCCGACGCGGATCACCGCGACACCGCCGGCAAGCTTGGCGAGCCGCTCTTGGAGTTTCTCACGATCATAATCGGAGGTGGTCTCTTTGATCTCGGCCTTGATCTGGGCGATGCGAGCCTCGATATCGGCCTTCTTGCCGCCGCCGTTGACGATCGTCGTATTCTCCTTCTCGATCCTCACCTTCCTGGCGTAGCCCAGCATTTCGGTGGTCACGCCCTCCAGCTTGATGCCGAGATCCTCCGAGATCATGGTGCCGCCGGTAAGGATGGCGATATCCTGGAGCATCGCCTTGCGGCGATCGCCGAAGCCGGGCGCTTTCACTGCCGCGACTTTCAGCCCGCCCCGCAGCCTGTTCACGACAAGGGTGGCGAGCGCCTCGCCCTCCACGTCCTCGGCAATGATGAGCAGCGGCTTGCCTGACTGCACGATCGATTCAAGCAGCGGCAGCAGCGGCTGCAATCCCGACAGCTTCTTTTCGTGAATCAGAATGTAGGGCTCTTCGAGCTCGGCCCGCATCTTCTCGGCGTTGGTAACGAAATAGGGCGAGATATAGCCGCGGTCGAACTGCATTCCCTCGACCACGTCGAGCTCGGTCTGCAGCGACTTGGCCTCTTCCACGGTAATGACGCCGTCGTTACCGACCTTCTTCATGGCATCGGCCAGAAAGCGGCCGATCTCGGCGTCGCCGTTCGCCGAAATGGTTGCAACCTGCGCGATCTCGTCATTGGACGTGATCTTTTTCGAGTTCTTCTCGATATCGCCGATCAGCGCATCGATAGCGCGGTCGATACCGCGCTTGAGGTCCATCGGATTGACGCCTGCGGCGACGGCCTTCGCCCCCTCTTTCACGATCGCCTGGGCAAGCAGGGTGGCAGTCGTGGTGCCGTCGCCAACTCGATCCGATGTCTTCGACGCCACCTCGCGCACCATCTGCGCGCCCATGTTCTCGAACTTGTCGTCGAGTTCGATCTCTTTCGCGACGGTCACGCCATCCTTGGTGATGCGTGGCGCACCGAACGACTTTTCGATAACGACGTTTCGTCCTTTCGGACCAAGCGTGACTTTCACCGCATTGGCGAGAATGTCGACGCCGCGCAGCATCTTCTCGCGGGCATCGACCGAAAATTTGACTTCCTTGGCAGCCATGGTCTTGCTCCCTACGATACTGTTCTTCGGTTGCTCCTCACATCGGGCGGGCTTTCAAGCGGCCTTGCGACTGGCGCCGGACTCCACCAGCACGCCCATGATGTCGTTCTCTTTCATGATCAAATACTCGGTGCCGTCGATCTTGACCTCGGTGCCCGACCATTTGCCGAACAGCACGCGATCGCCCACCTGAAGGTCGATCGGAACGAGCTTGCCGGCCTCGTCACGTCCGCCGGGCCCGACCGCGACGATCTCGCCCTGTTGCGGCTTCTCCCTGGCGGTATCGGGAATGATGATGCCTCCGGCAGTCTTTTCCTCGGCCTCAATGCGCTTGACGACGACCTGATCGTGAAGCGGACGGAATTTCATTGCGCTCCTCCTCGGCTGTTTGTGGAGATGACAGGGAATCGCAGCCATCGACAGGCGGAAGTCTGCGACAGACAGGCGGAAGTCTGCGGCTGCAGCATGCGACTTAGGTAGGTCAGAATTGCGCTTCAAGGCACTTGCAAAAAAATGATCGACCGCGGCGGCCGCTGCAGGCGTTCCAGGAACAAACGGCTCCACGCGCCTGTTATGTTATTGCCTGCCGCACAGGACCGCCGCGCCATTGCGGGGCGCGCCTCCTGAGCAGGCTTGAAAGCAACCGACGGTTCGTGGAGGCGCAGCCGTGCTTACCGCGCCCGTACAAGAATTGCGCCCGTCGCCGCACGTCGTCGTGGTCGGAAACGAGAAGGGCGGTTCGGGTAAAACCACAATCGCGATGCACCTCGCCGTTGCGCTGCTGAAGGCCGGCCAGCGCGTCGCAACCATCGATCTCGATGGCCGGCAACGGTCCCTCACCCACTATATCGAGAACCGGCGCGGCTGGGCGCGGCGGAGCCAAGCCGATCTGGAGCTACCGACGCATTTCTGCATCGCACGCGTCGAAGGCCCCATGGTGGAGGAAAACGAGGCGGCCGAATTCTCCGATTTCCAGCGAGCCGTTGCCGCCGCGCAGGATCGCCATGACTTCGTCGTGATCGATACGCCCCGCATGACAGCTACCTTATGCGGCTCGCCCATTCGATCACAGACACCCTGGTGACGCCGCTGAACGACAGTTTTCTCGACCTCGACGTGCTGGCGACACTCGATCCGGTAACGTTGACGGTCACCGGGGTCGGCCATTACGGCGAACTGGTGCGCGAGATACGCCGCCATCGCCGGCCGGTTGACGGCGCCCTCATCGATTGGGTCGTCGTGCGCAACCGCATTTCGGCGCAACGATCATCTACCGCCCCGGTTCTTTGCGGCTGCTTGCAGGAACTGGCCCTCAATGCAGGTTTCCGGGCCGCGACTGGCTTTCAGGAGCGCGCGATTTATCGCTATCTGTTTCCCCGTGGGCTCACCGCGCTGGACCAGCTATGGGAGACAATGCCCGACACCGACGGGGAGGAGGCATCTCGTCTCCTAGCGCGCGGCGAGGTCCAGGGCCTGCTCGAGGCGTTGAAGTTGCCAATCAACGATCGCGGTCGCCGCCGCGCAGCGCTTCGCGCCGAATGGTTTGCCTCACGCGATAGCCCGCTGGATACCGATATCCTTGCCGGTCCGTGAGCTGCTTGGCTATCACGATGGAACTTGCGACCCAAAAACCTCGTGAGCGCCGGGAACGACCGCGCGCGGTGTGGGTTCGGTTGTTCGGTTGCAAGCCGTAACAAGCAGTGAAGGAGATTGCGGAACATGACAACGAGATCGCGCATTTGCTCGACGGCCGGCCTGGCAATCGCCGGTTTGTTGGCCTTCGGCGTCACCGGGGCATCGGCACAGGCAATCTATGTCGATAGATATGCCGACCCCTATCCGGTGGCAGTGGCTCCCGGCAGCGTTTACGTTGCGCCGGCGCCGGTTGTCGCGGCACCGCCGATTGTGCGGCCGCGCACCGTCGTGGTGAGCCGTCGGGCCTATGTGCCGGCTCCCGCATTTGGCGCGCCGGTGCCCATCGACTACGCACCCTACGGCAACATTGTCGTTTCCGACTGGTGAGCCGATCGCGTAGACGGCCGCGTAGGAAGGCCCCGCCGAGGCGGGGCCTTTTCTTTCTGCGCAGCAGCCGGTTCGGATCGACCAGCGCTCGCGCGACAGCATCGCGACGGGCGCAATAGAGAGTATCGCGATCGCTGTACCGCTGATCCAGGCGTTCCGAGACCGGGGCCCGGCCGACACCGGGGCCCGGCCGCCCCACCGTTGTTCGAGGCGCTGCAGAACGTCCTCGGGGGTAAGCTAAGGTCATCCATTTGCCCTCTCCTCAGTACAAATTATATCGGCTGCCTACCGCGCAAGGCGCCGTCAGCTCGAGCTCGAAAATTTTAGCTAAGGGCTTGAAACCAGATTTAAGTTGGCTAGTTTTTTGCTCGCCGCGCTATGCGGTCCGGGCGCCTTTTTGGGGCCCGGTTGAGACAGATGCCGGCGGTGTCCGACATCTGCTCGTATCCATGTTGCTCAACGGAGGATGTGGTTATGAGGAGCTACGGCCTCAACCCGCTTTGGCGGTCGAGCTCGGGAATCGATCACCGATTCTACCCCAACGATGACACACCCTGCCAGGAGGGCGAGGATAATTATCCGCCCTGCAGTATCATTCGGCCCGGTGAGGATACCTGTCGTGTCACGCTCGCACGCGCCCAGTTCAAGTCCAAGAAGGCGTCTCTCGCTGCGCAGCAGAACAGGCTAACTGTTACCCACCGCTGGTCGGGCGCGATTCCAATTCAAGACTCCCAGCCGAGCCAAATCGCGACAGCCATGGCGCGCTGAAGCCTGCTGCGGTTGCCGCGGATCGCTCCGCGCGCAATCTGGAGATTCGAGAGGAAATTCGGAGACAGTGAACATGAGAGAACTCATTCCGTGGGAGAGAGGCCGCGTACCGGTCTCGCGCCGCGAGCGTCCGTTACTTCGCGACGAGGAATTCGATCCGTTGTGGACCCTTCACCGCGAGGTCAATCGGTTCTTTGATAGTGCGTTCCGCGGTTTCTTCTGGGGTTCGGCATTGGGATAACCGGGTTTGAGCGCGGCGCAGCCTGGCCCGACATCGAATCCAGCGCGACCGATGACGAGGTCCGAATCACGGTCGGGCTTCCGGGATCTGACCAAAAGGACATCAACGTTGAACTCGCGAACAAGGTGCTGACCATCAAGGGGAAAGGAAAGCCGGGAGCGAGTACAACCAGCTGTTCAGCGAGCACTACTACCGCCGGTTTGAGCGGCGGATTCCTCTCGATTGGGACGTCGCAGAGGAGCAGGTCTCCGCTTCATTCCGTAACGGCGTGCTCACCGTTAGCCTGCCGAAACCGGCCGAAGCGCAGGAGCGCACAAGGCGTATTCCAATCAATGGAGGTTGATCGACGCAGGCGTGAGACGTACCTCGGCTTTGTGCGGCGCTCGGCGCCATTCATCGGTCGAGCCATCGACGCGGTTCTTCTGCGAGTTTCGGTTCGGCGGCCGTACCCGCTGGACCGGTCAAGCCCAGAGCTGGGCATGTGTATGTACGTGATCTTCAAGACTAGTCTGGGAGGTCGAAAATGGTGGAGCTGAAATGGAAGGAATCTGGTGTTGACGTCATCAATCTCATCCTCGCGGCTA
The DNA here is from genome assembly GCA_044772375.2 of Bradyrhizobium sp. RDT10. GTDB lineage: Bacteria > Pseudomonadota > Alphaproteobacteria > Rhizobiales > Xanthobacteraceae > Bradyrhizobium. The sequence goes on along the minus strand of CP187939.1, from coordinate 34,846 downwards.
TACTGGTTTTGACACCGTGGATATTCGGATTTGCGTCCGATAGTGCCGCGGCGCCAAACGCGTGGGTGAGTGGCATTGCCATTGGAGTGGTGGCGATCGCAGCGCTCACAAAATTTACCGAGTGGGAGGAATGGATCAATCTCGTGCTCGGCCTGTGGGTTCTGGTGTCGCCATGGGTATTGGCTTTCGCCGCTCAGACGACAGCGCGATGGGCTCACGTTGTCGTGGGACTGATCGTGGCCGTGCTGGCCGGCTTTAAACTGTGGCTTGAGCATCAAACGCCACCGCGGGTGAGTGCTCGATAATCAAGATGCGGGCCGGTTGTGACCTGGCCCGCATCCCCGTTAGCTTTAGCTTTCGATCTCCAACGTTGAAGGTGAAGGGTTGAAGCTTTGCAATTTGCATCGATGAACCAACAACAGCGCATAGGGCATCGGGCTATGAGGATCGCCCAAATTGCCCCGCTCTTCGAAAGCGTCCCGCCTCGTCTGTACGGCGGAACAGAGCGAGTCGTCTCATATTTGACCGAAGAGTTGGTGAGGCAGGGACATCACGTCACCCTGTTTGCGAGCGGTGATTCCGTCACTTCGGCCGAACTGGTCGCGTGCTCATCGACGGCGCTGCGGCTTGATCCAGGCGTTTGCGACCCCAATCCGTATCATGTCTTGATGCTCGACAAGGTGCGCGAGCGGGCCCACGAGTTCGACGTTCTTCATTTTCACATCGACTATTTTCATTTTCCGATCTTCCGGCCAATGGCTGGCCGGACGGTGACGACGCTTCACGGCCGCCTGGACATTCCCGATCTTCGGCCGCTGTATCGAATTATCGACGATATGCCGCTGGTCTCAATCTCCAATGCACAACGCAGCCCACTCCCGGGCGCCAACTTCGTGGCGACCATTCACCACGGCATTCCTCTCGATTTGCATCGACCGACACTTGTGCCGCGAGAAGGCTATCTCGCCTTCCTCGGCCGAATTTGTCCGGAAAAGCGACCCGATCTCGCCATCAAGATCGCGCGAAGCTGTGGCATCCTCAAGATTGCCGCCAAGGTCGACAAGGCGGACGAGCGCTACTTCCGGGAAGTCATCGCTCCGCTCTTGGATGGGCCCGGCGTGGAGTTTGTCGGCGAGATCAACGAACGTACCAAGACTGCATTCCTGGGCGAAGCAGCTGCATTGCTGTTTCCGATTGATTGGCCGGAACCCTTCGGGCTTACCATGATCGAGGCGATGTCCTGCGGAACGCCGGTCCTGGCGTTCGACTGCGGGTCAGTCCGGGAAATCATTGATGAAGGGACGACCGGCTTTATTGTACACACCGTTGACGAGGCGGTGAAGGCACTTCCACACGTGATCGCGCTTGATCGTCGCGTCGTGCGCGAACGCTTCGGGCAGCGCTTCTCGGTCATCCGGATGGCGCAGAATTATATCGACGTGTATCAATCGCTACTCAGCAAGAGCGTCTACAGAAAGCACGATGATCGAGAGATCGTGGTTCCGGTCAAGTCGGACTCGATGGTCTTCCCAATGACCGAGGAGCGCCCATTTGACGGACCGTTGGAAACTACGGGCCGAGTGAACATGGCAGCTGGAGCGCGTCACGGCACGGTGATCGAACATAGCGAGTAAGTGGCTGCAACTCGTCACAGGATTACGAGCTGTTTCCAAGCAGGTTTTCTGGCTTCATCGCGTGATCACTATTTTGAGCAATCGCAGTACAGCGTTTGCGAAGTTCGCTGACCCAGCCGCAGCCTGCCTTGCTTCGGCTGGATTGTGATCAATGTTGGCACATGGCAAAGATGCTGGTTTGGCAAAGCTGCGTAGCATGTCAGAAACCGGCCTCCCCAGCAGAGCGATCCAATATCGATCCTCATCAACCCGAAGCAGGAGCTGCCGCATAGCGGACCGGACCGTGTCTGCTCGGTTGGTCGACGAGGACGAGACGAATGGCACGGAAGCCAGGACATCTCTTTTCGCCGCACAGCAGCCGGTCCGGATCGACCGGCGCTCACGCGATCAGGTCGATCTGCTGTTTTGCCGCCCGGCCGTCAGCCGTGGCGGATTCTGGTATCGTTGGCTGCCAGTGCAGCAACAACGACGACGATGACCGCGTGACCCGATCCGAAAAATTTGTTTGCGTCTTGACTAACCGTAGCTCCTGTTGGTGAAGTGCGGATGCGGTGGCGTAGCGCCGCATTCGAAGCACAAGAGCGGCATCAACGCCCCAACGGAAACGCCCTATGCTGATTCCCATCGCCGACGTGCCACGCTGGTATGCCGAACGGAAACCAATGGACACCATCGCGGTCAGTCACGGCGCCGATGCCATCACCTGGGAGCAACTCGAGCGCAACGCCAACCGCCGCGCACGTGCGTTCGCCGCCAAGGGGTCAAGCCCGGCGATTTCGTCGCCATCGGGCTGCCCAACAGCAATGTGTTTTTCGAGACTACCTTTGCGGTGTGGAAATGCGGCGCGACGCCGACGTCGCTGACCTGGCGGCTGCCGCGCGGCGAGGCTGCCGCTGTGCTCGACATTCTCAAGCCTTCGCTCGTGGTCGGCGGCCAGCCGGACTGGAACGCGCCGAATTCGCTGCCAGCCGATTTCGTGCCGGACGACTTTTCCGACGAACCAGTGGACAATCCGGTGGCGCGCTACTGGAAGGCGATGACCAGCGGCGGCTCGACCGGTCGGCCGAAGGTGATCCTCGATCACAAGCCCGCCGTGGTCGATACCGCCGGACCGGCGGCGCTCGGCATGCCGCTCGGCGCTTCCCTGCTCAACCCCGGCCCGCTCTACCACAACGCCCCTTCATCGTTTCGCACACCGCGCTGTTCAACGGCGGACGCGTCACCGGCCTCGTCAAATTCGACGCCGAGGAATGCTTGCGCCTGATCGAGGCCAGCCGGGTACAGTGGGTCAATTTCGTGCCCACCATGATGCACCGGATCTGGGCGCTGCCCGGCCAGGTGCGCAACCGCTACGACTTGTCGAGCCTGCAGATCGTGTTTCACATGGCCGCGCCGATGCCGCCATGGCTGAAGGAAAAATGGATCGAGTGGCTGGGGCCCGAGCGCATCTACGAACTCTATGGCGGCACCGAAGCACAGGGCGCCACGATCATATCGGGCGTTGAATGGCTCGAACACCGCGGCTCGGTCGGCAAGATCGGCGAGACCGCGCGCCTGCGCATCATCGGCGAAGACGGCAACGAGGTCGCCACCGGCGAAACCGGCGAAATCTATTTCCTGCCCAATGACGGCGCCGGCGCGACCTATCACTATCTCGGCGCCGAGCCGAAGCGCCGCGCGGATGGCTGGGAATCGCTCGGCGATATCGGCCGGCTCGATGCGGAAGGTTATCTCTATCTAGGCGACCGCCTCGCCGACATGATTTTGCGCGGCGGCGCCAACATCTATCCGGCCGAGGTCGAGGCCGCGGTGACCGAACATCCCGACGTGCGCTCCTGCGTCGTCGTCGGCCTGCCCGATCCGGAGTTCGGGCAGCGGGTGCATGCCATCCTCGAGCTTGACGGCAGCACGGATGCGCAGGCCGTTGCCGACGGCATGGCCGCGTTCCTGGCCGACCGGCTCAGCCGCTACAAGCACCCTGAAAGCTTCGAGGCCGTCTCCATCGGCCTGCGTGACGATTCCGGCAAGGTCCGCCGTACCTTGCTGCGCGACGAACGCGCCGGCTGGCTGAAGGACAAGCGCGATTTCCGGATCATGCCGTCGGGGGCAAGGGCAAAGGTGGGTTGACCAGGAAAGCGCCCGGATAAGCTACATTCTCGGCCTCGATAGTGCGTCTTTGCTGACGAACAGCAGGCGCCGACGGAAGGCCGTCGGGCTCTCGGCTACCAACACCCCTTGAGAGATTGCAGACCGCCAGCAAAGAACGGTTCACGAAGCCCGTTACCATGGATCTCACTCCACTCCGGTATCGGCAATCCATAAACGCGCGCTAGATGCTCTGCCACCGCGGCCACATAGGCATCATGCACGGCATCGATGGAATCCGGCCGTTCTTCGATCGCCCGCTGTCGAGCGTCAGCGTTCGCATAAAACGAATCGAGAAATTCCCGAAGCGACGGATCGAACCTCTGCTCGCCGGCCTTGACGCGACGGACTACCTCTCCCAACGAATTTGGCTTTCGGCCGAACAGGTTCATGGCGGGCTCGACGAAGGAGTGGTCTGATCATCGACGCGGTCGATGTCCAGATTTGCAAAAATCTCCTCAAGACCCAACCGTGTTTTGGGTTGAAGCATGTTCTGCGGGTAAAATTTTTCGTCCTGGCTGCTTTTGAGGCCTATCGCGCGAGCGAGAAGCTTGATGTCGTCAATGTCCGAGTTCGTTTCAACACCTCCGACGCGCATCGCTCGGCATTTCATCGCAAATAAGTACTCCGGCTTTGCCGCGTATACGCGTAAACCTGGCTGCTCCTCAGCCGGATAGGTTTTGAACAAGGCCTTCACATCAGGATCGGCATCTCTGCTGCTGAGCCATCCCTTCACGCCGTCGTTCAACCAGTTTTCGTCCCACCCGAACTCCTCGGCCATCTCCGCCGCCAACTTCTTGATGAAATCCTTGTTCCCCTCGAATACTGCATCGACGTCACCGGTATTGATCTGTCTGTTCAAGGTGAGCAGGAGCGCCGATCCGCCATAGATCACGATTTCGACGGTGCGGCCGGCTGCAAACGCTCTCCGGCCCAGTTCGGCCAGCGTATGCTCCAGAGTTGACCGATCGAAGTTCTTTTCACCGCTCATGATCGTTTCTTCCACAACCATCCAACAATACGCTTGTAACACGAAAGCTGCCAGCCGATCGGGCCTCGTAAGCGGCGATCCCGGAGGCCCCTGACCCGCCACCTGACCGGGAACGCGGCCGCGGGGACGCCAAGGAATGCCACGAAGATTGCATCCCGATCAGGTCAAGCGCGATCTGCGATCTCGATCCGCAGCCATTTCGCTGGTACAATTACCGCCAAAATGATCGCTGACATGACCGTGATCTATTAGGGTTGCACGGCGTTAGTAACTAAGCCCATCGTATCGGAGCCCCTCGATGCCTTCCTTGACCGAATGGAGAGTGCCGCCCGCAAACCAGCCGCGCCCGGGCGACTACGCTTTCGACCTCGACAAAGCCCTGTCGTCGGTGGTCGGGCTGCATTCGATCATTCCACCCGATGCTTTCAGCGCGGAGACGCTCGGCACCGAGCGTGCCGGCAATGGCGTCGTGATCGATACCGGGCTGGTGCTGACGATCGGCTATCTCATCACCGAGGCCGACGCGGTGTGGCTGCATCGCGGCGACGGCCGCGTGGTGGAAGGCCATGCGCTCGGCTTCGATTTCGAGTCCGGCTTTGGGCTGGTGCAAGCGCTTGGCGACCTCGATCTCGATCCCTTGCCGCTCGGCTCTTCCGCCGCCGCCCAGATCGGCGATCGCGTGGTGGTTGGCGGCGCCGGCGGGCGCACGCGGTCGGTCGCAAGCCAGATCGCGGCCAAGCAGGAATTCGCCGGCTATTGGGAATATCTGCTGGATGAGGCGATCTTCACCCATCCCGCACATCCCAATTGGGGCGGCACCGGGCTGATCTCGGGTCGCGGCGAACTGATCGGCATCGGCTCGCTGCAGCTCGAACGCGAGCGCGAGGGCAAGGCCGAGCACGTCAACATGATCGTGCCGATCGACCTCTTGAAGCCGGTGCTCGACGACATCAGGAAATTCGGCCGCGCCAACAAGCCGGCGCGGCCGTGGCTCGGCATGTACACCACCGAAATCGACAACCGCGTCGTGGTGGTCGGCATCGCCAGCAAGGGACCGGCGGCGCGCGCCGAGCTCAAGACGGGCGACGTCATCCTCGCGGTCAACGGCGACAAGATCACCAGCCAGACCGGCTTCTACCGGAAGCTCTGGTCGCTCGGCGCCGCCGGCGTCGACGTGCCGCTCACGGTCTACCACGAGGGCGTCACCTTCGACGTGGTGCTGAGCTCGACCGATCGCGCCAAGCTGTTGAAGGCGCCGCAGCTGCATTAGGACAGGGAATGCATAATGAGTGAGGCCGTGGTGGACGACATCGTGGCCGTGCTGCCGCCGCTGTTGCAATCGCTGGAAGCCCTGGGCTTCGTCGCGCGCTACCTCAATCCGCCGGATTTCGACCGCGTGATGGAAACGGCCGGCAAGCCGGATGTCGCGCTGCGCGCGATTCGGCCGCGGCTCGCGCAATGGCCCGCGGGTTTCGCTGACATCAAGACTCCGCTGGAGACAGCAAGCGATGCGGCGCTCGCTGCGTTCGAAGCCTTGCGCGTCGTGCAAAGCGGCCATGGCGATTTCGTCGGCCTGTTTCGCGCGCTGCGTTACGTCCCGCGCGCGCAGGAGGCGCTCTACGCGCTGTCGGCAAGATTGCCGCCGGTGAACCAGTTCTTTGTCGATCCTGCACTGCGCGGCGACGCCGATCTCGCGGCTCGGCTGGCGGCGCCGGCCAACCCAAACACCGGCGTCTTCCACAATCAGAACGAGCCCGGCAGCCGCGGCGGCTTCTCGCTCTACGTGCCGGAATATTACACACCCGACCGCGCATGGCCGCTGGTGATGGCGCTGCACGGCGGCAGCGGCACTGGGCGCGGCTTCCTCTGGAGCTGGCTGCGTGACGCCCGCAGCCGCGGCGCGATCCTGGTCGCACCGACCGCCACCGGCAACACCTGGGCATTGATGGGCGACGATACCGATACGCCGAACCTGATGCGCATCCTGGAAGCCGTGCGGGCGCGCTGGAACGTTGATTCAGAGAGAATGCTGCTGACCGGGATGAGCGACGGCGGCACGTTCTGCTACGTGACGGGGTTCGATGGCGCCTCGCCCTTCACCCATCTCGCACCGGTGTCGGCGACATTTCATCCGCTGATGGCGGAAATGGCCGATGCCGACAGGTTGCGCGGCCTGCCCATTCATATCGTGCATGGCCGGCTCGACTGGATGTTCCCGGTGCAGGTGGCGCGGCAGACCAGCAAGGCGCTGTCGGCCGCGGGTGCCAAGGTCACCTATCGCGAGCTCGACGATCTCAGCCATACCTATCCGCGCGAGATGAACGCGGAAATCCTGACGTGGCTGGGCGGCGAAGGCTAACCGCCTGAAGGCGCTGCCGACACAATCTCGTCGGAATTTCTCTCTATTCGTTGAAACACTCAGCAACAGCGTGGGGGCGTTGATCAGAACGGTTCATCGAACCGCGACAGGATACGTCATGCCCACGACCAACAGCCTTGCCGCTCCGGCGGCCACGGCGCGAGCTTCCAATTCGCTGCTTCTCTCGAAGGGCGTCGCGCGCCTCGAAATCACGCTGAAACTGACCACCGCGATCCTGGCGCTTGCGGCCGGCGTCTACACCTATCTCGGTGTCCGCGAGCTGCTCAACGGCAGCCCGACCACGGTCTTCTTCGCCGCCGTGATCTATTCGGTGGCGGTTTCGGTCGGCATCTACGCCTTCTGGATATTCCTCATGCAGTTCATGCCGCATGTAGTGGATCGTACCGGGCGCGCGCTGATGTTCGGCTGCATGCTGCTGGGCTCGTTGATGATCGTGGCGATGTCGTCATGGCTCAACGCCTCGGCGCTGGCGGGCGCCGCTGCGATCCAGCAGCATCTCGCCATCACCGTGCAGAACTATACCCGCGACCTCGATACCGCCAACAGCAACGCCATCGCGGCGCAAGGCTTGCTGCCGGATATCCAGTTGGCCTCATCGCGGTTTTCCAGGCTGGCGGACGCCGAGCGCGCCGGCTCGCTTACGGGCACCGCGGGCTCCGGCACCGTCGTGCAGCTTCTGACCCAAATGTCCGGGCAACTCGACAGTCTCGGTCAGGAGGTCCAGGCGTCAGGCAAACGTGTCTCGGCATTGTTCGAACAGGGCGGCAAGCATCTGACGAAGATGCGCGAACTGATTTCCGACCGCGGGCCGATCTCGACGCGCAGCGACGCCTTTGCCACCGAGTCCTTGGCGCTCAGCGGCGTAATCACCAACCTGCAGCAAACTTCGGTAGCGCCCGCCGTCAAGCGGGCGGCGACGTCCCTGTCATCCGGCTTCATCGCGCCGGCTGCGGGCGGCCGTACCACCGATCTTGCCGACCGGCAGACGGCCGTGGTCGGCAAGGTCGAGAGCTCGATCGCAACGCAGGCAGCTTCGCTCGCCGAGGCCGCCGAGAAGATCCTGGCATTGCCGCGCGTCGAGCCGGTTCGGTTCCAGACCATGTCGCCCGCCGAAGCCGTGCTTCGTTACGCCGGCGATTTCATTCCGAGCTGGGCGGGCGCGATCTCGATCGACCTGATGCCGGCGGTGCTGGTGCTGATCCTGTGCGTGGTGCACGCCGCAATCCGGCGCGAGGGGATGCCGGCCTTCAGTGCCTCCGGCATGACGGCGGGCGAACTGGTCGCGGCGTTGCAGATGGCCCGTGAGGTCGAGGAAGCGCGGCGCGTGGCGCGGCCCGATGTTGTCGAACCCGCTGGCGACGAGGAGCCTGCGCTTGAGGCGGCGACGGCAGCCGAGGAAAACGTCACCCCGCTGTCGTCGGCACGACATACCAAATAGGTGTCGTCATGCAGCCATCCGCGACGTTTCAACAGCGAATCCATGCTTTCCTTGCGGCCAATCCCGACGAGGCGATCCTGCGTTTTATCTTTCGCAGCGTCGTCACCGTGACGATTCTCGTGCTCGCGGCCGATCTGGCCGGCATGAACGGATGGATCGGCACGCCTGACTCGGCGGCCGAGCTAAGGCACGATACGCCTTCGCTTGGCTTCCCCGAGATCGTTCCGTCAATCCTGGCGCCGCTCACGCCCGACGGCGGCAAACGCCTGACGCCGCGGCCGCAAGCAGATGGCGCGATGGCCAAGCCGATGACGTTCGAATTGGTGGGCGGCGGCAAGCTGATGGCGACCGGCACCATCACGCCGGGGATTTCCGAAGCATTTGCCGCCGAAGTCTCCAGGCGTGGCGACTACATCAAGACCGTGGTGCTGAATTCACCCGGCGGGTCGGTCGCCGATGCACTGGCGATGGGGCGGCTCCTTCGCGACAAAAATTTCGCGACCGAGATCGAGCCCGGGAAATACTGCGCCTCATCCTGCCCGCTGGTGTTCGCCGGCGGCATGGAGCGCCGCGTCGGGGACAAGGCGATCATCGGCGTGCATCAGGTGGCGGCGATCGGTTCAGCAGGCGGCCCGCCGCGCGACGAGATGAACGTGGCACAGAATATTTCCGCGCGATGCCAACGCTATCTCGGCGACATGGGCGTCAACCTGCAGGTTTGGGTGCATGCGATGGAGACGCCGCATGACAAGCTCTTCGTGTTCAAGCCCGATGAGTTGAAGTCCCTTAATCTGGCGACGACGACGGCAGCGGTCCCTTCTGCAACCGCACCCCGTCCCGCGCCGGCCAAGGTGCGTTCGTAGGCCGCGGAACCAAGCCTCGACATCTGCGTTGTCAGCCGGTCACGGAGGAATTGCCATGCGGACGTTTGTCGGAATGATTTTGGGTGCACTGCTGCTGGTTTTCGGCGTCTATATTTACGATTCCATGCGGACATCGAGTGTCGCCAGCGGCCAGGTCGCGCAGGCCAACCGCACTCTCGTCAACTGGGATGTCGCAGCAGAGGACTGGAAGGCGCTGAAAACGCGCGCCCATGAAGATTGGGTCAAGATCTCGTCGCGATAGTTTCCTGCGGGATCATCACATCATTCAAACGCCGTCGTCTCGGACGACGGCGTTTTGATGCGCGCTAGTTGCTCTTCTTCGCCTTGCGCGCGTCGGCGATCACCATCTCGAATTGCGCCATGGTCAGGATTCCCGGCACGCGGAACTTGCCGACAATGAAGGACGGCGTTCCCTTGAATCCGAAGGCCACCGCCTGATCGTGGTTACGGGCGAGGATGGCGTCGATCGCCTTGGCGTTGGTGGTGGCGTCGCGGTTGAGCCGATCCATGTCGATGCCGGCGCCGGCCAGCAATTCGCGGATGCGCGGTTCGGTCAATCTCGAGCTGACGCCGATCATCGCCTCATGCGCCGCCATGTACTTGCCCTGATACTTCGCCGCCAGCGCCATTCGCGCCCCGAATTTCGAGACCTCGCCGAGGATCGGCCAGTCCTTCAGCACCAGGCGAACCTTGCCGTCGTCCTGCACCACCTGCTGGATCTCGGGCGCGATCTTGCGGCAGTACGGGCAATTGTAGTCGAACCATTCGACGATGTTGATGTCGCCGTCAGGATTGCCGGCCGCGGGCACATCAGGGTCGCGCAGCACCAGCGCTTCCGCGAGCACGTCATCGCCGCCTTGCGCGAACGCCGCTCGCTGTGCCGCACCGGCGCCGAGCAGCGCGGCACCGCCGCCAAGCAGGCCGATCGCCTTACGCCGCGTGCATCCCGGGTTGGTCCCGGCCGGATTGTTCGGTCGCTTCATGTGGGTCTCGCGAAGGGCTGCATTCCCTGTCTACGGCTGAGCCAGGGATATGTTACGCGCCAGCATATAGAGCGCCATCGCAATAATCACCACGGCGAACACGATATTGAGCGCGCCGCGGCGCTCGGCGAGGTGCCGCGCCGAACGCGTGCCGGCCAATCCGCCGGCGATGCCGCCAGCCACGAACAGTCCTGCCAGTGCCCACGACACCAGCCCGGACCAGGCATAGCTCGCGGCCGTGGTCAGGCCGAACGCGGTGACCGCGACCAGCGAGGAGGAGACCGCGTTCATGATCGGCATGCCGGTCGCCAGCATCAGGGCCGGCACGATCAGGAATCCGCCGCCGATGCCGAAGAATCCCGATACCGTCCCGGTCGCCAGACCAAGGCCGGCAATGGCTGATATGTTCGACATCGAGACCTTGACGTCAGGCAGGCCGATCCGCGAACGCGTCTTCAGCATCAACAGCGCGATCACGATCATGACCAGCGCGAACAGCGCCAGCAGCTTCTGGCCATCGACCATCTTGCCGAGGATCGACCCGCCGAAGGCGCCGGCCATGCCGGCCACGGCGAAGATCAGCGCGCAGGACCAGATCACGGTGCCGCCGCGCGCATGGTTGGACAGGTTGATCGCGGCGTTCGCAGCCACCGCAATCGCACTGGTGCCGATCGCGACATGGGGCTCCGCCACGCCGACCACATAGACCATTAGCGGCACTGCGAGAATCGAGCCGCCGCCGCCGACTAGGCCAAGCGAGAACCCGACCAGCATCCCCGACGCCAGTCCCAGCACGCCTTGCGCGGCGGAGATGATCAAATTGACAGACTCATTTGCACGGCGAGACCATAGAAGGATTTTTCACGTCCCGCTATGCCGATAGCATGAACATGCCACTGCAGCAGGGTCAGGCCGGCATGTGCGCCCTGTCCGTCGCGGCATCCTCGCGGGCCGGCAGCGCCATCAGTGTGCCGGTCATGGTCGCGATCAAGGTCTCGGCCCCGTCATGCGTTGCATGGGCGCGGGCCTCGCACACGGTCAGCGTCCGGCCGGGCTTGACGACGGTGGCGCGGAAGGCGAACCGCTCGCCGCGCGCGGGCGCCAGCAGGTTGGTCTTGAATTCCACCGTGAGAATTCCTGTTGCCGCCGGCATCAGCGTGAAGGCCGCGATGCCGCAGGCATTGTCGAGACCTGCGGTGATGATCCCGGCATGGATGAAGCCGTGCTGCTGGGTGAGGTCGGAGCGATACTCCATTGCGAGGTCGACCTCGCCCGGCTCGAGCCGCGCGATCGAAATGCCGAGCGTCTTCATCGCGCGCTGCTGCTCGAACGTGGCGATTGCGAGCGCGCGGTAATCCGGGTTCTTCGGCTGGAAGCGCGACATGCGGTTCACGCCATCGCCGGTTCGAGATGCTTTTCAGCCGCGTCACGGATGGCGGCCGCGAAGGGCGTCGACTTCCGCGCCTGCCGGTCCATATGGACGCCGTCCGTCTCCATCGTTCGCTCCCGCTTTTTAATCTTGATACGGTAGCGTATCAGATCCTGCCCGGGTTAGCAATACGGCACCGTATCAACAGTCGGTGAGGCCGGACCATGAGCGATGCCAAGGGTGAGGCGCGAACCGCAGACGCGCGGACCGGCGAGGTGCGCAGCGAGAGCTGGATCGAGGCCGGTTTCGAGGAAATCGCCCGGACCGGCGTCGAGGGGGTGCGGGTCGAGGTGCTGGCAAAAACCTCGGCGTCACCAAAGGCGGCTTCTACCGCCGCTTCCGCGACCGCGCGGCCCTGCTCGAGGCCATGCTGCAGCACTGGAGCGCGGGGCGCATCGCCGCGATCGAAAAGCAGACCAGCCTCGACGGCGCCACCGCCCGCGAGCGGCTGAAGGCGCTGATCGCGCTCTATTCCGAGCGCATGAATACCGAAGGCATGGCGGTTGAGCTCGCGATCCGGCAATGGGCCCGGTCCGACGAGCTTGCCGCCAGCGCGGCGGCAAGCGTCGATGGCGCGCGGCTGAAGAATGTCGGGGATCTCTACCGCGCCACAGGCCTGCCGGCTGAGGAAGCCGACGCGCAGGCGTTCCTGTTCTACTGCTTCGTGTTCGGCCAGAGCCTGCTGTTTCTCGAACGGGGCCCGCGCAGGCGCGCGCAACTGGTGGCGAAGTCGGCCGAAACATTGCTCCGCGAATGGTAGGCGCGGCCGAAATTTCCGGCCGCGCCCGCTTCCGTTGCTGCTTAGGCCGCGCCCTTCAGCTTCTTGGTGCATTCGCTGTAGTAGCCGCCGCCCTTCTGGATCCACTTCATGCCGCCATTGGCGTTGGTGGCCTTGTTGGCATTGTACTGATCCACGCAGGTATGCATGCGGGCCTTGCCGGCGGTCTCCTTGGAGTATTTGGGATCGACGGCGCTCGGATAGACCGCGGGGCCTGCCGGAGCAGCCGGCGCCGCAGCTTCCTTGGCAGCTTCCTTGGCTTCCTTCCTGGATTCTTTCTTGGCAGCTTCCTTTGGCTCGGCGGCGGGAGCCGCTGCCGCCGGTGCGGCTGCAGCGTCGGCACCGCATTGCGCCTTGCGGAAGTCGTTCCACTTCTGGCCGCCGAGCGTGCCGGCGGATTTGGCGGCCTGGTATTTGGCGCTGCATTCCTGCGCGGTCAGGGCATTCGCCTGCGACGTCATCGCCAGCGCAGCCAAACCCGACATCGCAATCGCACCCAGTATTTTTGCTTGAATAGTCATCCCTGGTCTCCTTGGGGAAGTCATCTGCGGGCACCATCCTAGCGCAACCTCAGCTTGCGACAACGGATGGGACGCCTCTTATAGCAAAAATTTTGTGACGTCGAAGATGCACAATCTGCCCTCGCATTCAGCTCGCGTTCAGTGAATGCGGCGGGATGTTTGTGCAGACATTGTGCAGGGGTCTCCCGTGCATTGCTGCAATCGCGTGGCGCATTTGTACCTCGAGGGCGGATTTGCCATAAGGCGGCGTGAGCCTGATCCCCGCATCGATATCCTCCGCCATTGCCGACCGCGCCAAAATTTTCGGCACGCTCGAGACGCTCGTCATCGGCGCCGCCGGCGGCCTGTTGTTTCTGTGGATGAACCTGCCGGGCGGGCTGATTTCCGGCGCGATGGCCGCCGTCGGCATCGCCGCGCTCGCCGGGCGGCCGGTCACCATGCCGCCTTTCCTGACGCAGACCGTGCTGGTGCTGCTCGGCATCACGCTGGGCTCGCTGGTGTCGCGGCAACTGATCCAGCACATGAGCGCCTATCCCTTGACCATCGGCCTGTTGGCGCTGGCGACATTCTGCTCGACCTTCGGCTCGAGCTTCTATCTGCAGCGCGTGCACGGCTGGGACCAGACCTCGGCGCTGCTGGCCGGCAGCCCCGGCGCACTGTCGCAGATCACCATGCTCGCTGCCGAGAAGGGCGCCGACGTCGCGGCGATCGCCGTGGTGCAGACCATGCGCGTGATCATCCTGACCGCCGCGCTGCCGCTGGTGCTGGCGTTTACCGGATTGCGCCGACGGCGCCGGTAGAGGTGGCCAGCCTCATTGCCTCCCCGCTCGAACTCGGCGTGCTGGCCGCCGCGGCCATCGCCGTCGCGTTGCTGCTGCGGCTGGCCAAATTTCCGGCGAGTTGGATGTTCGGCGCGATGATCGCCTCCAGTGTGCTGCACGGCACCGGATTGATCGAGGGCGGCCAGCCGCCCTGGATGCGCGGCGTGGCGCTGGTCGGCATCGGTGCCGTGATCGGCACGCGTTTTGCGCGGATCAGCAAGTCGACGCTGCTCAGCCACATCAATGCCGGGCTCGGCTCGTTCGCGGTTGCGATTCTCATCTCCGCCATTTTCGTCACCGTGATTCTGCTGGCCACCAACGTGCGCTTCGCCGACGTCGTGGTCGCCTTTGCGCCGGGCGCGATGGACGCCATGCTCGCGCTGGCGCTCACGCTGCACATCGATCCGATTTTCGTCGGCGCCCATCATCTGTCGCGCTTCGTGTTCGTCTCGATCACCACGCCGGGGATCATTCATCTGTTCGGCCGTCCGCAGGAGGATGTGGACGATTAGGATGGCCGGCCTTGCGCGCGGATTTCGTAGGATATGACTTCGCGATCTCGCGGCGCGTTGCGCCCGAGGTTTGCCTGAAACTTCCCGCCCTCTTTGTCAGAGGGCGCAGGAAGACCGGGTGCACGCTGCACCCGCGGTCTCGCGTGCGATTTGCGCAAACAAAAGTGCACACGAGCATACAGGTTCAGCGGAAACACTCCGGCCTTCCCTGCGCAATGGCTTTACGGCTTACTTCGTGCTCTTCCCGGAGAACGGCTCTTTTGCCTCCGTCGTCAGCGGGACACTTCCCGCCAACTTAACGCCAGCACCGCGGCGCCCGAACCACACGACTTCGCCGTACGCATCCGGCGCGTACGTCTAGCGCGCCATCAGCGTCCATCGCATCTCACCGCACGTTCGTGACGATCGCGAGCGTCCCTCATCTGCCGTGAGACGGGCGGAGTTATGCCGGTGATCTGGGTGACAAGTTAAGCGGAATATTTTTGCGGGAAGGGCTGGACAGGTTTTGACTGATTTGCCCGTCGGGTTGATATGTCGCAGACCACCGCCTGAGATTGTGCTTGACGGGCAAAAGCAAATCAGCCGGAAGGCAGCGGTCTACGCGGCCCGCTTCGTCGCGACGATGCCCCACACGGCGATCGCCGCCATCGCCAGCGAGATCAGCACATTGTAGCCGGCAAGCGAGAGGCCGAGGAAGCGCCACTGCACCTCGTCGCAGCGGATCACCTTGACGCTGTCGAGCCGCTGCAGCAGCGTGCCGGCGCTGCCGAGATCGGCGATGGGGCCGGAGCAATCAGTCGGACCCTGCCAGAACTGCCACTCGACGCCGGCGTGATAGCCGCCGAGCCAGGCATTGGCCAACGCGGCGAGCAGAAGCACTGCAAACCCGGCCAGCACTACCTGCCGCGGCGCCCCGCGCGACGCGGCAAAAGCGACCAGGAGGCCGAGCGGGACCGCCAGATAATAGGCATAGCGCTGCTCGAGGCAGAGCGGACAGGGCCGGATATCCAGCACGAGCTCGAAGAACCAGGCGCCCGCCAGCGTCGCCGCTGCCACGCCCGCAATCGCCAGCGCCGCAACGGCCGCAGGATCGGCGGCAAGCCGCGCGGGCGGGGAATGGGCGGCTTCAGATGTCACGGACGTTCTCCGGAGCATTGGTCCATGCTCAAATAGGCAATAGCCTCCTCTCCCGCCACACCTGGAGTGTCGAGGCGCGCCACAATCACATCCGCGCGGGTTGACCCGCGCAGGCCGCCCGCTATATTCCGCCGGCTTCGCCGCACCGGGCTTCCGCCCAGCGACCGAAGGCCCCTGTGGCGGAACTGGTAGACGCGCTCGACTCAAAATCGAGTTCCGCAAGGAGTGCTGGTTCGATTCCGGCCAGGGGCACCAAGCTTAAAACAAGACATTGGTTCGATTCCATATTTTGGAGAAATTTTCAAGCCTCCTTGAAAACACTGGTAAAAAATTAGCTCCATCCGTCCAATTTGTTGGCATCTTTGTTGGCATCGGGAAATTAAAACGATCACGGCGAATTCCGCTATTCCGAACGATGGAATCGAGCAGATGGCCCGCGAGAGCGATGGCGCGGGCGCCACCCAAAGCAGATCTGACAGACGTCAACTGCCGCGCCGCGCGACCGAAATTCGACATGGGGGACGGACCGCTTGCGCTTTTCGGATCGCGCACGAAACTGATGCAGCATTGGGCTGATCGGATCGGCCACTGGCTCGATCCCAAGAAGGCGATGCCGCTCAAGGGAGGCGCGCAGGCTTGAGTCTCCTATCATCAGGCTGGTCGATGTTATCCAATTCAACCCGCGGCAAGCTCATGTGACAGTTGTCGACGCTTGTGCATGACGTGCCGGAAAGCGGATCGATTTCGCAGCGCCTTTGCAACGCGTTGCGCTCGGCCGCCTGAGATAAACGCCGCGCGTACATACGCCGTGACCAGGAGATCGTCTGCGCTCCTGACCGCTGCCCTCCGAAGGCAAAGGTCACACGTTCGAATCGTGTCGGGTGCGCCACTTCGGTACAAAACTAGGCACTGCAAAACCTGCCGTTTTTACGCTCGACGCGGCGACAAGGGTGCGCAAGAGCGCGCTTTTTGATCCCATGATGCGAACTTCTTTCGTGTCTACCTCAACGCGCTGAGCCAGTGCGCGCAGGTGGTCGCGGCGGTAGCCACCCTGTTCGGTCCGCATGCGCCTGCGGGCCTGGCTGGCGAAGGTCTTGAGCGCTTGGAGTGTGATACTCGGCCCAGCCCGATCGAGCGCGCCCGCGGCCCGCTCTGCGTCGGCGCGGGCCTGGTCACGGGTGGACTTCAGCTCGGCCACTCGATCCTTGAGCAGAGGATCAGACACGTCAGCGATCCTGTTCTCGATGGCGTCGTACAGCCGCTTGAGCTTGGCTTCCGCCTCGGCCGCACGCTTGCGCAATTCGGCAATATGCGCCGTTCGGCGCCCGGCGCGCTGTTCGCGACGCTCCAGCACCCGTGACAGGATTTGATCGAGACGCTTGGACTGCAACAGACGCTGCTCGATGTGCTCGGCCACGACACTGTCGAGCGTTTCTATCGGAACAGTGCGGCCCTTGCAGCCGGTTTCGCCCTGCCGGGCCTTGGTCGAGCAGGTGTAGTACCTGTACCTTCCACTCTTCCCGGTCCTCAGTGTCATTGCCCCACCGCAGGCGGCGCAAAAGCAGATGCCGGTAAGCAGGGTCGGCCCGCTGACGATGCGGGGCGCGTTCATTGCCGGGCTCCGCGTCTTGAGCAACGTCTGCACAGCCTCGAACTCGGCGGCCTCGATGATCGACTGCACTGCCATTTCGATCACCTCGGCCTCGGGTTTGCGCTCGCGCGTTTTCCAATATTTGGTGTTGAAGCGGTGACGGCCGATATACGTCGTGCGCGGCAGCACCTTGTGCACGGCATCGACGCCCCAACGTCCGCCGTCGCGCGTTCGGATGCCGGATCTGTTTAGATGCTTGGCGATCGATTTGACGCCCATTGACCCCGAAGAACCGTTTCCCTCGCGCGCCAGGCGATAGATAAGCCGCACGGTCTCGGCCTGGATGGGATCGATCTCCAGTGTCTTCTTGGTGCGGTGGCCGCGCTGCTCGGCGGCTTCAACGACGCGGTAGCCGATCGGCGGCAGCGCGCCATTCCAGAAGCCTTGGCGCGCATTCTCCTTCATCGCCCGCAGCGTGTGCTTGGCGTTCTCCTTGGACTGGTATTCGTCGAACAGCGCCATGATCTGGCGGATCATGTTGCTCATGGGGTCGTCGCCAAGCTCCTGCGTGACCGACACCAGACGCACGCCGTTCTTGGCAAGCCGGCGAACATAAAACTCAAGCTGGAACTGGTCACGGAAGAAGCGGCTGAAGCTGTGGACCAGGATCACATCGAATGCCGTCGGCTTGACCGTCGCCGCGTCGATCATGCGCTGGAACTCCGGCCGCCGATCGTCGGTCGCAGACGCGCCCGGCTCGACATAGTCGGAGACAATCTCCCACCCACGCGATGCGCAATAGCCCTGTGCCTGGCGGCGCTGATCCGGGATGAGAGATCGCTATCGGCTTGCCGTCCCGTCGAGACCCGCAGGTAGAGAGCCGCCCGAACCGTTGCAGCCATGGTGATGTCCCCTCAGTCCTTTCCAAACAACTCGTCGAACAGATCACCGAACCAAGCTTCGAAGACATCGATCTCCGTTTCGGTCACCGGCACGTCCTTCGGCCAGTCGTCCGTCACCGCCCATGTCACCGAAGCGCGCTTCGCTCGTCGTCGACCAGGACGCGCGGGCGCACGCGCATAGTCGTAGAGATCGTCAAGTGGGGCGCGGTCCGGCGGACGCCGTAGCTGCGATTTGTGAGGGGAGCCATGGCGCCACTGTGGCAAGCCTGACCGATCCACAGAACGGCCGATGTCTACGCCAAGTCACGCTGCAGCCCTGCGAACTCGCACTTTCTCTGCAGCATGAGCGCGATCGCGCAGAGCAGGCCATGAACGCATGGAAGCAAAAGAGCCGGGCCAGCGGAGCGCAGTCAAGGCCGCGAGCCGGCGGAGCCGGTCGCGCGCAGCGCGAGCCTTGACGGCGCTCCGTTGGTTCGGCAGCGGCCTCCCATGCGATCATGGCCGGACATCCCGTCGAGCACGTGCAACAAGACGCTATGCTGCGAACGATGGCGCTCCGAACGTTGATTTTGAATGCTTTCTCGGTTCGAGCGGCACCAGGCCACTTCATGCGGTGCCGTTGCGTGCCATCCAAATCAATGTGCAGACAAACACTTGCCACCCCCGACGGCCCCGAGCGACATCGTCGCTTTTATCTTGCCGTCCTAATCGGTCGAGATCCGCGCCCAGCCCTCGGTCGGCAAGGTCGGATATTGTCGATAGCGGACGAGAAGGCGGACTTGGCAATATTGACGCGAATGACCCGAAGCAGTCGCATTGAATCATTGGAGGCAGCCAACTCACGGCCACCAAAAGCCACTAGCGTGCAGGATCACACCTGCCGCTGCGGCAAGCGGCGCAAGGAAGAGGATGGCCTGCCGCCAGGACCCGTCGAACGACCAGGTACGGAGCGCGATGGGTTTGCCTGACGCCGCGCCGACCTGCGGCCCAGAAGTGGGAGGTCGATCTCGAAACGCTCTCCACCTGGCTTCGATGGATGCGTGAAAGTCCTCAGGAGCGACAACGAGTTCAGGACTGTTCAGAACCACCTGCATCATCGCCCCCTTGGGCTGGAACATCAGCCTGGAGCCTGGGGGCGCAAAGAAGCTCCGTTTGGGGGCGATGTCGCGCTCGTAGAACGTGTTGGTTACCACCACGACGATCGCGTCCGGACCTGTCGAGACGTAGCGCCCGTAGACAGGTTTGGTCGCCCACTCGACGACCGGGTCCGGAGGCAACAAACCTCCGAAGTGTGAGTCGTCGAGCCGACCCACCTCCTGAACGTCCTGCCACGGAACGAACAGCCTTAACCAGGGTCTGTTGAACGAGATACCCGATTGCGACAGCTGGATGACGGGTCTTTCGGGATAGTAGTGGCGGAAGAGCGCATAGGCGATATAGCCACATCCGAGATAGATCGCCATCCAGCCGAAAACATTCAGCTGCTGGTGGATCAATGGCCTGGGATTTTCGAACACGCGGACGACTGACGCGATGCCCCAAATGCCAAGAGCGACAAACACCCCAATAACAGATGCCCCGTTTATGTGATCATTAAGACGGGAGCCCCAACGGATGATCAAGAGCGTAGCTGCCAGGCCCGCAACCCCCAGCCCCAGCATGGCCAAACCGACAAGGGCCCGAGAAGCGCCATTCGCACCGCCGGTGTGAAGGACGGCGGCAAGTCCGCCGACGCAGGACCACATGGCCCAAGGCACCCTATCGAACACAGTTTTGGTCCGTCTGTACTCGACCGGTGACGAAACATCCGCGCTCGGGTCGCTCATAGATATCTCCCGTCGCCTAGAGTGCGAAGGACCTTGGCGGCGCAATATTCGCCTTGCGATATAACGATGTCGAGCATTCTAACATTCGGCTGAGCGAGTTCGCGGCGCGGTTGCGGCACGCGCCGACCATGACTGCATTGGACCATCGCGCCGTTCCCGGGATTGATCGAAATGGCCGCAGCCAAAGGGTAACCGGACCAACCCCGAAATTGGGAAGACAGCCGCCCACGAGGCGTAGCGCAAGATCGCAGTCCGTCGCTGGTTATCCGGCCGGATCGCGTCGGCGGCCGCTGCGTCATAGCGCCACGACGAAGCAGTAGTGCCCATCTTCATCGGCCGTGGCGCGCCAGTTCTTCTTGTTTTTCAGCGCGATATGCGCTCCCGAACTGAAACTTCGGCGCTGCTTCGTTCGAGTGAGTAAGCAGTCTGGAGAAAAATCGTCGCCAAATTCAGATGGCCGGGAGATTGACGATGTCGGTCGGAGTTGGCCGCTCTAAAAGCAGCGGTCGTTTTCCAAGCGTTGGATTGGCGCTTGCTGGCCACGCTCAGAAACCGCGTCTCATGAGAGCGATTTACAGCGCTCGCCCGGATTGAAAAAAGCCGACATAGTTGGACCGACAAGCGGGTCGTGTCATTGTCGGAGCATGGCCCAAAACGACGCGGAACGATTCCTGTATTCGAGCTGACCCTTGCAGATTTCCGTAGCTTCCGAACGCGCCGGAGATCGCTGCACCTGGAGCGGTGAGGCACGTCTTGGATACGAGATTGATCGCGCCGCCGCTGGCGAGCGCGCCATAGCGCAGGCTGTTCGCGCCACGATAGACCTCGATGTAATCCACCGCCTTGAGATCGAAGATCGACAGTGTATTGCCGCTTTCGATGCGGCCTAGCGGTACCCCGTCGATGACGGCGCACGCCGCGACCGCTGCGCGGCGCCGTTTGCGACGAGTCACTGCCACGCATCGAAATCGTGCCCTGCCCGTTCTCGCCCTTGTCGGTGACGTGGACCCTAGGCGTTTGCTCGCGCGCTTCGCGAATGTTCGCCTGATTGCCCGGGATCCTGTCGTGTAACGGAAACCACCGCCTCGGCGCGCCTGCCTCCTGTAAACTCAACATCCGCAAGCCGGCCGCGGGACCGTCGACATCGAACCTCAGCGAGGAATTCTTCAATTCGCTTACGGCATCCAGCAACTGGGGTGAGAAATTCGCCAACAAGATTACGATTCAGTGCTGAGTATTTTGTCTTGCGAGAGTCGGAACGCGCCGAGGCAAGCACACCCGCAAATTCAGTTGATCCATTTCCGAGTAGCGATGGAGGTGCTGGCAAACGCCAGTTCCGGGAACCAAACCAGGTTTCTTTCGTCTCTCGCCATGAGATCGACGCCCCCGCTCGTCTCCTAATCTCTACCTCGACGAGCGGTTAACGACAGCTACAAAGGAACAATCGGAGACGTCAGCTGCAGTGCATTTGGAGACGGCGCTGGCGCGCATTGTGTCGGAAGCCGAAAAGCCCGCGCCGCAGTGACGTGGACAGTGCCCCGCGCGCGGCCGAAGACCGCCGATCGGCGAGCCGCCGCCAGCGCGACGTGCAGTCCGCTTGATAAACGCATCGTCCAGATAAACGCGCTGTTCGATTTTTTGCCGGCACGGTCACGAATTCTGGTTGCGTTTGCCGTTCGTTCGATGACCACGCGCACGTCGCGTGCAAGCGGCTCACCACAAGCTCATCGTCGGCCTTCGAGCAAATTTTCGTACAATATCCTGGTGAAATGTCCGTGAAAGCGCGCTTTAGGTACCATGCCCCAGATCAAACGCTGCTTTCAGTTCATCCAGAGTGACGTCGGGAATCGATCTGTGGATTCTTGCAAGTATTGGCTTTTCCCCGTCTCTCAAGATCGCGACGACGGTTTCCACATCGGGACATCCTGGCTCTCGACAGGTCAACTCGCTAACCGAGATAGTCACATCATCCGACAAGCCCAACAGCGTCTGCGTTTGCAGCTTTAATTCCTGAACTGCTTGAGGATAACCGGTTCTTTGGACCCGCCGCCCCATAGGTAAGGCAATCTTTGGCATGCTTTTGGCGTCCGAATGGATTTGCGAGGGCTGTCAGCCTCGGCATGGCAACGGACAAGCTCCGCTGCCATGCTGCAGCTTGGCGAATCACCCGTGCCTTCAATCAGTGACTTGAACCCCGACACTGCTCAAAGCCTGCCTTCAAGACGTCCTCCGGCAAGTCGCGCCCGATGAAGACCAGGCGGCTTGTTCTAGGCTCATCGGGTTTCCAAGGGCGTTGATGATCTCCTTCGAGCAACATGTGCACTCCCTGAATCACAAAGCGATCGGGATCGTCCTGAAATTGGATGATCCCCTTCAGCCGCAGAATATCGGTCCCGAACTGACGAACGGTCTCCTGCATCCAGGACAAAAATTTCTCAGGAATGAGAGGTGTCTGCGTCGTCAATGACAAACTCTTTACGTGACTGTCGTGCTCATGGTTGTGAGCTTCAGTGAGAAAGCCAGGCTCGAACTCAAGAACCCGGTTGAGATCGAACGCATTCCGATCCAGGACTTTTTCGAGGTCAAGCGCGCAACGTTCGGTGCGATGGATCATCGCATAAGGATTAATTGAACGAATCCTTGCCTCGACGAGCTTAAGGTCCGCCTCAGAGACCAGATCAGTCTTGTTGAGCAAGACAACGTCGGCGAATGCAATCTGCTCCTGCGCTTCGTGCGCCTGGTCGATCTCTCCGAGGAGGTGCTTTGCGTCGATGACCGTGACGATGGCATCAAGTTTCGTGTTGCGACGAACGTCGTCATCTACAAGAAAGGTTTGCGCCACGGGCGCCGGATCGGCAAGCCCGGTGGTCTCCACGATGATCCCGTCAAACTTGCCGCGCCGCTTCATGAGTCCTTCGAGAATCCTGATGAGATCACCTCTCACTGTGCAGCAGATGCACCCGTTGTTCATTTCGAATATTTCTTCGTCCGCATTGACGATCAGATCATTGTCAATTCCGACCTCGCCAAACTCGTTCACAATCACCGCATAACGCTTGCCGTGGGTCTCGGTCAGGATACGGTTCAGCAAAGTCGTCTTCCCTGCGCCCAGGTACCCGGTGAGGACGGTGACCGGTGTTTGTGTAATCACATTGTTCATGCTTGGCCCTTTCAGCGTTGAGGTCTCGTTGCGCTCTGAATCACAGGCGGGGGTTCAAACTGGGCAGTGGCGCGCTCGTGAAGCAACAGCAATAGCCCTGCGACAAACGCAAAGCCGAGAACGCTTAGACCAGCGACCGTCAGCACCAATTGCGCCTTTGCGCGCGCTGAAATGCCTGTTATCGCCGTGAACAGATTCTTGACGACCGCTTCATCAAGGCCGTGAGCGATGACGACCATTCGCGTGCGACGATCGTCCGAGGGCCAGGCCGGAAGCCGGTACTGTTGAATCGCATGCTGAACGCCGTGCACGACAAGAGGCCGCTCCGGATCGTCCTCCAGCCCAACAAGCCCCTTCAGACGGAGCAATTGCGGACCGCCTACGGCCTTGAGCAGTTCAATGAATGTGGCGAGATTTCGCGGCGATACGAGCCGACTTTCGAGCAGTGCCAGAGTCTGGATGCCAGCCGCCGCATGGCGGCTCGCGCCTGTGGCATCGTTGTGAGCTTGCCCTTGCTGGGCCAATGCCACCTCCAAGGCCAACCACCCTCGACATCGGCGCCCTGTTCGGAGGGAACGTAGCGACGCGGAGCAAAGACTGCTGCGAGATCGAAGTCGTTCCCATGACGGTCCACGATGGCCGCGGCAGCATTGATCTGCCGGATCTTCGGCAGCAGGCCGGAGAGACCGGGAGCCGCGGCAGCTTCTGCGCCAAGATCCGTCTTGGTCAGCACGACACTATCCGCAAACGCCACCTGCTTCATGCATTCGAAGTGCCGCTCCATCGTCTCTTCGATCATGGTCACGTCGATTGCGCAGACGACACCCGACAGTCGAAAGCATCTTGCCACGACATGGTCCCGATAGCCGACCGCTGGAAGGCCGCCCGGTGTGATCTGATTGATGATCGGAGCGGGATCGGCAAGTCCGGTCGTCTCGACGATCACGCGCTTGAACGGCGGGACTGCCTTGCTCTCCATAGCGTCGTAAAGTTCGAACAGGGAAGACCTGATGTCGCTGGCAGCTGTGCAGCAGAGGCAGCCTGTCGTCGTCACCATCAGCTCGCGCTTGTTCACGCGAACAAGGTCATGATCGATGGATATATCGCCAAACTCGTTGATGATGACGGCGGTGTCCGCAAAGGCCTCGCTCGCCAAGAGCTCATTGAGCAGCGTGGATTTCCCAGAGCCCAGGAAGCCCGTGAGGATCGTCACCGGGATTGGTTGGCCTATCTTCATTGCCACGCATTCAATCGTCTCGATACGTAACGTTATAACGTTACATTTCGAGACGCAACAGCTCTGGGAGCCCATCACGATTGATTGTGGTCCTGCCTTTGCAGCGCAGGAGGGCCGATCTCGAATGCGGTCAGCGAAATTCGAGTCTCAGTCGCCGCCAGGCGATCACAATTCCGGTGATGCTGAACGCTGCTCCAAACGCGCATAGAACAACAATCATCGCGCTCCGCAGGCTGGGGCGCGCCATCAAGGCAGGGAAATCGAAGGTATGCAGCGCGCGGTATAGCCAGCGATAGGTTCGACGCTGCGCATCAAGCTTTTCCAGGTTGGCGCCGCTAGCACCATCGATGTGGTACCAAACGTCCCCGCATATGGACCGATAGACGGGAGCCAGTGCAACTTCAGATGCAAGGAAGTAGTCGTCATCTGGCGCGATGGCCGAAGTGCTCGAGCAGCCACCGACAGCGTGCGAGATGACGACATTGATCTGATCGGCTTGCAGGAACGGGAAAGCAGGTGCAGGAGACGGTGGAACGACGACGGAAATCTGTGCGTCAACTCCCGTCCGATTACGTTGATGGATGCGGCCGCCGAAAGCGAACCACTCGATTTCACGGGTAGCCGGTGAAAGCGATGCGGGCATTGTCGCGGTCAGTTCGACCCATGCCGGCGTCCCGGCGATCCGGTCCGCTTCCGATCTGGTAAGCACGCCGGTGGAAAAGAGACGGCCATGGTCCATCGATAGCCATCCGCTAACAATCCACGTCATCACGAACGCCGCGCACGCCAATCCGAGCCAGTGATGCCAAGCATGCCATTTTCGGAAGGGAGATACGACACGGTCTCGCACGCGCCTGAGACGAAACAGGCCTGCCATGAGGCCCGACAATGCCGCGATGACGGCGGCAAGGGACAACCACCAGACCGTGACGTTCCAGGCCATCCAGTCTTTGCGCAGCGTGGTCGGATAGATCCAATGTGCGACGCTTCCAACGTAGTTCCATGCGCGTTCACTGCGCGTCGTATCTCTCACGATCTCGCCGGTGCGTGACGAGACGTACAGTTCGGTTCCCGCAACATCGTTCAGAGCAATGCGATAGAGAGGGCGGTGTCCGTCGAGGCCGTTCGGGACCGTCCATTGATCATACTCCGCCAGTTCGACGAAAGTGGCCGCCGCAGGATCTAAGCCGCGCAAGCGCGCATGCTCGGACCCGATTGCGAGTGCCACTTGCTCGGAGCCGATATCGGCCGCGCGCAAATCGTCAGCATGCAGCGCTTTCATGCCGGAGGCGGTCGACACCAGGTACACGGGACCGTCGCTGCGCTGCCACAGACGCACCCGCGTGACGCCTTTGAGCGTGCTCGCCGCGACAGCCTCGGCGGGACTGTGCCTCACCTTGGAAACGTCAAAGACGGACAAGCCTCCGAAGCGCTCAGCTTCGGTGAGCGCTGGAAATGGCACAAAGTGCATCACGATACCAGATGCAAACCACATCACGAACAGCAGGCACAGCGGGATGCTCAGCCAGCGATGGATAAGGACCAGGACCCGCAACGGGCGAACCACCATCAGAATTTGAAGGACGCCCCGACCTCGTAGGTCCGCGGTGCCCCCAGGAGGATCTGATCTGGATAGAATGGAGAGCTCCATGCCGCGTACTTCGCATCGGTGAAGTTGCGTACCCGGAAGGTGACGCGCGTGCTGTCGAAGGTCGGGAATGTCGGGGACTTCGGAATGTCGATAAAGGCGAAGGCATCCGCCGTCGTATAGGCGAGAAGCTTAACCGTATTGGCATCGGTGCTATATCGGTCGCCGACATGACGAACCGAAACACCCAACTCGACGGGAAGCCAGCCCGGGTTAGCGAACCGGTAGGAAGCACCGCCGTTGACCACGACCGCGGGTATGTTCGGCGGCGTATTGCCGGAGAACGATCCACCGGTGAACTCGTAGTCGGCATAGCGCGTGTGGACATACGCGACGTTGCCCCAGAGCTTGAGTTCCGGGGTCGGCCGCGCCGCCGCAGCAAATTCCACACCTTGCGACTTGACCTTACCGGCAATATTGAGAGTTCGACCAGCCTGTGCCGAGTACACATTGCTGCGTTCGATATCGAAGGCCGAGAAGGTCCATTCAGCGCGGCCGTTCCACAGCAGGTTCTTGACACCGGTCTCGTAGCTGCGGGCAGATGTCAAGGTCAATTGCTGCGTCGGGTTCAGCAGGAAGATGCTGCCTGCCGCCAGGTCGCTGGCCGTCGCATATTGGCTGTAGAACGTCATCCCCGGAATCGCTTCCCACGTGTAGCCGATGCGGCCCGTCACGGGCTGCCAGCTTGTGGTGTATGGGAAACCAGCCCCGCTCACGCCGTTGACGTCGGTGGACGTTCGATCGAGCGTGAAGGGATTGTAGCGGAGACCGCCGATCAACGCGAAGTTCTGCGTGATTTTCAACCGGTCTTCGAGGTTGATCGCGACGCTATCGATCGTCGCCGTCTGCCGCTGCGTCGTCAGCAGTCCATAGTAGCCGCGGATGGGATCGAGCAACGTCACCTGATCGGATGGAAAGTTCGCCGCTGCTGGCCTCGTGAAATCGAGGTGATAAGATTCAAGTGCCGCAACCATGCGATTTTCCATGCCGAAAACGTTAGTATTCCATGTTACGTCGGTGTTGTTGCCCACCATGTTCTGGTTGTGATGGACATAGAACCGTTCGCGATCAACCAGGTTGGTGGCGGAGTTGAAGGCGCTTACCTCATTGTTGTACCAGTCGCGGCTGGCATTGTAGTTATAGACCTGACTTCTCAGAGTGACGTTGCTCGTTAGATCCCACTCGAATCCTCCGCGCGCCCATGACTCCTTGATGGTCTTGTGGTTGTCGAGCACGTTATAGTTCGTTTTCAGCGTACGGCTGTCGATGGTGACAGGCCCGAGATTGGTGCCGTTATAGTCGGACAGTTTCGTTCCGGACACGATGCCCGTGGTCGCGAAAGGACCGCTAAAAGCGACCGGGACCAGCGGCGTGCCTTCATAGACCCGCGCATTGTAGTCCTTGTATTCGGTCGCGACGAAAACCTTGAACGCGTTCGTGAGGCGATAATCCAGTTGGCCAGATACGTGCAAATTCTTTGTGTCGGTGTCATCAATGAAGCCGTTCTGCACCGATCGGCTGATGTCGAACCGGTAGTCGAGGCCCTGGATGTTGGTGCTGCCTCCTGAGCCAACGCCGGCGCGAACACTGCCGAACGAGTCGAAACCGACGAACGCTTCATTCCTGATCGGTCCGGTGTAAGGTGCCTTGGTGACGTAGTTGATGGCGCCGCCGACCGCACCTTGCCCCGACATCAAGGACGATGGGCCCTTGAGAAATTCGACCCGATCGAGGTTGAACGTCTCCATGGTCAGCGCCGTGAAGCCCGTCGGGCCGATATTGACGCCATTGTAGGTCACGTTGACCTGTTCGCCCTGGAAACCGCGCATGGAGAAC
This sequence comes from Bradyrhizobium sp. RDT10, assembly GCA_044772375.2. Taxonomy (GTDB): domain Bacteria; phylum Pseudomonadota; class Alphaproteobacteria; order Rhizobiales; family Xanthobacteraceae; genus Bradyrhizobium. The sequence continues at coordinate 6,993 of CP187939.1, read as the reverse complement.
GACACGTCGTTCGGCGCGTCGCTGGCGGTCACGCCGGTTGCACCTCTCACCGTATCGATCGTCGTGTGGTAGCCCTGCTCCCGGATCGTTTCCGCTCCGACGACCTCGACGGTTGCGGGAATCTCCCGCGGGGTCAGCCCCAGCCGGCTCGCGCTGGGCGTAACCACATTTGTGTTGAGCGGCGTCGCCGGCACCTGCTGTTGCCCTTGCGAATGCGGTGACGCCTCGGCGATGGTTGAGGGTCGCGGATTTCTATTTGTCCGGGAGATGCGGCCTCTTTGCGAATTCGACCGCGTCGCCACTCTCGCCGTTGGTTGGCGCTGCGGCGCGTCAACGGTTATAGGCGGCAACGAGCTCGCCGGCTGGTTGGATGATGACGAAGCCGTCTGAGCTTGCGCTTCAGCCAAGCCAAAAGGCAGAACGCCTGCCGCCATCAAAAGAGTTGATAGCGAAACCGAACACAACAAGTAACGCACGCCTGCCCCCACCTCGCGAACCACCTCGTACCCCACCATCAGGGCTTCACAAGAGACTTGTAATGTTATAACGTTACATACGTCAAGGCAGCCGACGAGGCCTCGTCATGCGACCGCAGAGCGTGAACAGCCGAATTCACTACTCTCTATATTGCTGGCGTGCCGCGCACGGCACCTTCGATGAGCGGCCGACGTGGTCAGTGGAGGTGTGTGAGAATCCATGCTCGATGCGATTGAAGTGACGAAGCAGTTCGGCGCCAAGCGTGCTCTGGATAATGTCTCGCTCAGCGTCCTGCCTGGCGAGATCTATTGCCTGTTGGGAGCGAACGGCGCGGGCAAGACGACGCTGGTCAATCTGTTCCTGAATTTTCTCCAGCCGACATCCGGCAGCCTGCAAATCGGCAAGCTCGACGTCGTGCGTCAGCCGCTGGAGACGAAACGGCTCCTTGCATATATCCCCGAACAGGTCACGCTCTATGGTGTGCTCTCAGGTCTGGAAAACCTGGCATTCTTCTCTTCAATCGCAATCGGAGAGCATTTGCCGCGGCAGCGGTTGCTTGAACTGCTCGAGGCGGCAGGCCTCCCTCGTCAAGCAGCCGATGACAGGGTTGCGACCTACTCGAAAGGCATGCGTCAGAAGGTGGGAATTGCCATCGCGCTGGCCAAGAATGCCAAAGCCCTTTTGCTCGACGAGCCCACCTCAGGACTCGACCCGTTCGCGGCCAACGAGTTCTCGGAGCTTCTCGTCAAGGCCAGCAACGACGGCGTGACCGTCTTGACGACAACACACGATCTCTTCCACGCGAAGCAGACCGGGACCCGCATCGGCATCATGAAGCAAGGGCGGCTGGTGGAAGAGCTCAGGAGCGAGGAGGTCAGCCATGCCGATCTTGAAGCGCTGTACCTCAAGCACATGAGGAGTTGACGTGTTCGCGATCATCGCCGCCAAAGATCTTCGCGAGCTGACCCGCGACGGGCGTCTGCTCTGGGCCGGAGGGCTGGTCGTCATGCTCATGCTGGTGGCTCTGGCGGCCGGATGGAATCGGCAGGTTCAGCTGAATAGCGAACGGTCGGCGGGCCAAGCCCTCGACTATGACGCTTGGCTTCACCAAGGCTATCGGCACCCGCACGATGCGGCGGAACAGGGCATGCACGTGTTCAAGCCTGAACCGTCGCTCGCCGTCTTCGATCCCGGCATTGGTCCGTTTGTTGGCTCGACCGTCTGGCTACAGGCGCATCGCCAGAGCGAGGTCAAGTTCAGGCCGGCCCAGGATGCAACCGGTTTGCAGCGGTTCGGCGAGTTATCGCCAGCCTGGCTTCTTCAGGTTTTGCTTCCCCTGCTCATTATCGTCATCGGCTTCAACTCTGTCAGCGACGAGCGCGAACGCGGAACGTTGCGCCAGTTGCTCAGCCTGGGCGCGCCCGCGCGGAGCCTTCTTTTCGGCAAAGCGGCGGCGCTTGCGAGCTGTGTTGGCATTCTGATTGCTCCAGTCGGCCTTGCGTTTGCAGTACTCGTCGTTGTTCGCCTACCCGCTGGAGAACGCGTGGACGTGGTCTATCGGATCGCGTGGCTCGCGGCGGGATACGGCCTCTATCTCGGCTTTTTCGTGTTTCTGACCCTGGCAGTATCAGCCCTCGCGCGTTCATCGCGGGCCGCCCTGGTCTTGCTCCTGGGCTTCTGGGTCGCAGCAACGCTGATTGCTCCGCGCACCGCCTCCGAAGCGACGAATTTGCTCCATCCCACGCCGTCCCGGCTCGACTTTGACAATCAACTCGCGCACGACGTGGCAGACGCTGGCCGCAAGGCCTGGTCTGCCCATTTCGGTGCGCGAACGCAGTGGGACCCATCGGTCCCGCTCAGCAAGTGGGGCGCGGCGCTGAAAGTTGATGACGAGGCGGGTTACGGCGCACTTGATGAAAACTTCGGCAGGCTTTGGGACACATTCGAGCGTCAACAGCGCGCGCAAGGGTGGGTCGGCCTTGTTGCCCCGGTTGTTGCACTCCGCGGCTTCTCCATGGGCCTGGCGGGAACGGACTTTTCCCAACATCGCGACTTCTCAACCGCGGCCGAAGCCCAACGGCGGAAGATTCAGAACATTGTCAGTGAGGACTTGATCGAACACGCCGATCGCTTGGGTAATGCGCATTTCACTTACAAGGCTGGCCCCGAGCTGTGGGCAAGCGTGCCGCAGTTCAAGTACCAACTTCCGTCTGTGTCGTTTGCCTTGGCGCACCATTGGGCGAGCCTTGCGCTGCTCGCCGTGATGTTCTGCCTCTCCGTCGCGCTCGCGCAGTATGCGCTCACCCGTCCGCTGATGCGCTAACCGTCGAATGAAGACAATGCAACCTCGCCCGCTCCCCACCTTGTCGCTGATCGTAGTGCACGAGGCCCGCATCCTTGTCCGCGATCGCACGCTGCTGTTGGTGTGTTGCGTTCTGGCTCTCATGGTAGGTTACGGACTATTTGTGGGACTGGCGCAAGCAACGCTCCGCGACCGCATGGTCGCTCAAGTCCTCAAACACGAACAGGAGACCCAAACGGCAAATAGCGGGACGCTCCAATCCGTTCTCGCTGGCCAAACCGCGCTGATACCGTTCTCCAATCCCGCGAACCCCGCCGCCATGGCCGGCACCTTGTCCGGGCGTTACGCCACAATGCCCAACGCACCGCTCGCGGCGCTGGCGATCGGTCAGTCGGACATGATGCCAAATTATTACCGCATCACCTATTTGAGCAAAGTTCAGTTCATGTACGACACGGAAATCGAAAATCCCTGAATCTGCTCAGCGGGCACTTCGATCTCGCTTTCGTTATCGTATTCGTATTGCCTCTGCTGGTTACGACGCTCGGGTATAACCTGCTGTCGGCGGAGCGCGAACATGGCACCTTGCGCATGCTTTGTTCGCAACCGCTTTCCATCGCGACGTTGATGACTGGGAAAGTCGTCGTGCGCATGCTTGCGCTGCTGGCGATCGTTATTCCCGTGCCGCTCGTGGTTCTGCTTTTGATCCGTCCCGAAGCCCGCGGCGCGGAGCAACTGGTCTTGATGCTGTCGTGGTCGGCGCTGGTGGCGGCGTATAGCTTGTTCTGGTTCGCGGTCGCGGCCTTGGTCAACACGGTTGGCCGCTCATCTTCGACCAATGCGTTGATCATGGTGGCACTCTGGACGATTTTTGTTCTCATCTTGCCGGTGACAATGAACCTTGCCGTGGGATTGGTTAGCCCGGCCCCTCCCGCACCGAATTGGCCAGCCGCACGCGTGTCGCAACCGCCGAATCATTGCGCGAATACGAGGACCTCTATAGTGCGGATTATCGCTATGCCTCCGATCCGGAAGCACTGCTGGTGAAAAACGAACGTATCGAAGTGCCTTCGCGCATGCGTGGATTTTTCTTGGCCAAGCAAAAAGTCGACGAACAAATCGAGCCGCTTTTGAAAGGTTTTGATCAGCAACTGCTGCAACAGCAAAAACTTGTCGACAGGCTGAGTTTGCTATCGCCTGCGATGCTCGTCAACGAAGCGCTGACCTCTATCGCCGGCACCGATTCACGCCGTTTCCTCGCCTTCAAGGATCAGACAGAGGCTTTTCACGAAAGATGGCGGCAGTATTTCTCTGCCAGAACTCCTGGAGAGCCGCGCCATGACCGTGCATGACCTGTCATCATTGCCCCGGTGGCATTGGGTTGAGATGCCGGCAAGCGAAATCAGGTGGAGCATCTGGTGGCGGGCCATGTTGATGCTGGCGCTCGCGTCCGTGCTTGGCGGCCTCGCGCTTGCGCGCTCGTCCCGCGGATCGGCCGAATAAACTTTCTAAAGCGTTTGCCGGCAAATACCCCTTGCGCCTTACCCGCGAGATTGACCGATCGTGCCGCAAGCCATGGGTTAGCGTTCAGGCGTACCCGCGCATTCCGCACACTCGCCCTCCACCTCGATCATCGGATGCCGGGGCCTGAAGCCGGTTGTTTTCGCTGCGCCCCGCAAGCCGCGCGCCACCAGTTCGGAGGCCGCCTCCTGAACCGAGCCACATTGCGCGCAGACCATGAAGACAACCGTTTCACCTTCTCCGTGCAGATGATCGCAGGCGAAATAGGACGAGCGGGACGCCAGCCGATGGACGCACCCTGCCTCCTGCAGGAATTCGAGCGCACGGTAGACCTGCACGGCCTTGAGCTTTCGCGCATCGCTCACTTTCTCCGCGATCTCGTAGGCGCTCATCGGCTTGCCGGATGCCGCAAGCGCAAGCACGCTTTGGCGCATCGGCGTGAATGGCACCCCTTTGGATACTGCGTACGAGCGGGCGCGAGACCTCAACTGCATCGCCATCGACTGCGTGACCATGCGTCTCTTCGTGCGCGCAAGTTCCGCGCGGATCTGGATTGCGATGCATTCCATCTCACCTTGACGGTCTCGGGTGTAATAGTATAACAGCGATGTGCTGTTACAACATTACACCCAGGATCGTTCATGACCAAGTCCCAAATGGCGGAGGACGCCGTTCTCCGCATCTCTGGTCCGTCCGGATCCCTCGGCGCTGGAGAGAGGGCCATGGGCGAGATCATTCTTGGGATCAACTTCAGGTCCAAGCGCCGCGAGCGGATTTACGACGCAGACAAGGTCTGGTCCGGGGAACATACGATCCTCGATTACACAGAGATTTAGGGCGATTGCGCCGCGAAATTGATCCCGCCCCCTTTTTTGCGATCTAGTTGTTATGTTATAACATTACAAAACCGACTGCCATAATTCAGGCTGAGCGAGCATCGCATGGACGCGATCATCAGGAGTCTAGGCACCGCGTTCGGTCAATCCGCGCGCCTTTTGCCGAGGATACCTCGTTTCGACCTCTGCAATCTGGGTGGTCAATGCGTTCACCTCTGTCCTGGGGTCGTGCGACTGCAGCTCCAATCCAGCGATCATCGCAAAGCCTCCGGGTGCGGTCGGCAACCGCGGCGGTCGATTCCTCGCCAAGACCTGTCCAGCGCCACCGCCATCAAGCACTTGAAACAACGAGAATACGACAGCTCATGCTCAAGACGTTAAGAACGGCCGTGCTTGCGGGGCTCGTCTCGCTATCACCGCTTGCTGCTGGTGCCGCGTCCGCCAAAAAGCTCAACGTGGTCGCCAGCTTCTCGATTATTGGTGACCTTGCGCGTCATGTCGGCGGAGACCGTATCGATCTCAGGTCACTCGTCGGCGCAAACGGCGATCCCCACGTTTACGAACCCAAGCCCGCGGACGTCCGAACGATTGCCGCCGCCGACATCGTGCTCGTCAATGGCCTTCAGTTCGAAGGCTTCTTGAGACGCCTTATCGAAGCGAGCCGAACAAAGGCGCCTGTTGTCGAGCTTACGAAAGGAATCCAGCCGCTCAAGAGCACGGACCAAGCGCACAACCACGGGCAGTCTGGCCATCACCATCATCACGGCGACTACGATCCCCATGCGTGGCAAGCGGTTCCGAATGCCCGGGTCTACGTCAAGAATATCGTAGACGCGTTCTGTTCGATCGATCCATCCGGCTGCAAGACGTATGAGACAAATGCCAAAGCCTATGATGCGACTCTCGGCGCGCTCGATGACGAGATCAGAGCGACGATCGCACGCATCCCGCCACACAAGCGCATTGTCATCACCGCGCATGACGCATTCGGCTACTTCGCTCACGAATACGGTTTGACATTTCTCGCGCCAGAAGGCGTTTCAACAGACGCCGAGGCCCCAGCGTCCGACATCGCTGCTCTCATCCGGCAAATCAAGCGGGATAAGGTCGCCGCGGTCTTCATAGAGAATATCGCCGATCCCCGTCTCATGCAGCGTATTGCCGCTGAAACTGGGTCGAAAGTGGGTGGAGAGCTCTACTCCGATGCTCTATCCCGGGCCGACGGGCCGGCGGCCACTTACGTTGACTTGATGAGGCACAACGCCTCGACAATTCGGAAAGCCATCGCGCCTGACGTCCCCTGATCGAACGCGTCTCATTCGGAATGCGAATGCTGTCTTGAGAGGAAAGATCCGATGACCAAAGTTCAATCCGGTACCGTCGTTGTCCTTCTGGCGACAATCGCCCTCAACTACGGTGCTTTGGCTGGTGAGAAAACGGCGTGGCGCCTGTTCGTCTCCGATCATTCCGAGCCAATTGTGCATGTCGTCGATCTCCTCAAGCAGGAGAAGATCGAAGCCTTTGCGACCAAAGCGCCAGCTCATCTCTACCGCAGCAAGACCGGACAGACGGTTCTTGCCGTGCAGAGAGGCGCGGACTTGGTCACGGCGATTGATAGTGGCATATCATTTGACGATCATGGCGATCACGGCGACATCAAAATAAAGCCGCCGCGATTGCCGGGTGTCGACATCGCGGGCAAGCAGCCATCGCACGTGGTCGAGTATGGTGGTGAGATCGCGATCTTCTTCGACGGCGAGGGCCGCGCTCGAATCTCATCCGAAAGAATGATGCACGCATCCAAGCCTGTTCTGCGCGAAACCGCACCGGGGGTGCCTCACCATGGGGTAGCGGTTG